>JAGRCC010000403.1 GCA_020433785.1 Anaerolineae bacterium | reverse complement strand
CGATGGGCAAAGTGACCAAGCCGGACGTGAAAAAGCTGTTTGATTAGTTTTTCATCAAGCTGCACTTTTCTTGATACACCCAAATCCTGGAACGACCAATCGACTTTCCGATTGGTCGTTTTCAAACTCTGCCACGTCTATTCGATACCCTAAAACGAAACATCTTGTCTCTCTATGTTCCCCATTTGTTCACAAACTTATCAAATTTTTTCTTCGTTGTATTCCCCAAATAAATGCTAATGAAACAGATGCAACAGTTACTCGTTATTGTAACAATTCCCGTAAGTAAACCCAAACTAATTTCTAATTGATTTTAAACCCAACTCAAACGAGATATAAGTTAAAATACCACCAGCGTTTGTTAAGTGTTTTGCATAACAGTCGTTGCCACAATAAATGACCATTGCTTCTTTAAAAAAGGATTGAGGACAATGAAATCACAACGGTTTAAAGTATTCATGTCTCTATTCACGGTTGTTTTATTAACTGTAGCGGGTGGTGTTGAGATGCGGCCGATGATTACGCTGGCCCAAGAGGATGTTACCCCGCCCGGAGTGATATCTGATCTTCAAGCTGTTCCAGGTCCGTCCGTGGGAACAGTTACATTGTCCTGGACGGCTCCGGGGGATGACGGCTATGTTGGCACGGCCACCGAATACGACATTCGATATAATACTGAACCATTATCAACGACGCCTCTAGGTTGGCTATTGAATTTTCCGGTGGAGGACGGGGTGCCGACGCCAAGCCCCGTCGGCAGCTATGAGACGATGACTGTGACCGGCCTCACTCCCGGACAAATGTATTATTTTGCTTTACGATCGCGAGATGAAGAGGCAGTGAACTACAGCGAGATCAGCAATATTGTAACCGTTGTAGCACCCTATACCGGATTTACTGGCTGTAACTCTGTCTCCCAAATTCCCGTAGCTGAATGTGAGGCGTTAGTAGCGCTGTTTAATAGTACAGATGGAACTAGCTGGGCTTGGGCGTATAATGAGGGATGGCCGATAACAGACAACCCATGTACGTGGACTGGAGTAAGTTGTAATGCGGGATATGTGACTGGGCTTGATCTTAGCTCTAAAGAATTGTATGGTTCTATTCCCTCAGAACTAGGTGACCTTATCCACTTGCAAAGTCTTGTCCTATCCCACAACCTATTGAATGGCTCTATCCCGTCCGAACTGGGCAAACTCACCAACTTACAAACTCTTGCTCTTAACAACAACAGGTTGAATGGTTCTATCCCGTCCGAACTGGGCAAACTCACCAATTTGCAAGAACTTTTTCTCTATGGCAACCATATAAGCGGTTCTATTCCGTCCGAACTGAGTAAACTCTCCAATTTGCACCATCTTTACCTTTCCGGTAATCAGTTAAATGGCTCCATCCCCTCAGAATTGGGGAAACTCACTAACTTGTATGGCATTGGTCTTGACAGCAATGAACTGAGCGGCTCTATCCCCTCAGAATTAGGTGATCTCCCCTACTTGACATACCTCTCTCTTTCCGGCAACCAATTAAGCGGTTCTATTCCTTCAAAACTAGGTAAACTCTCCAACTTGCAACATCTTTATCTCTCCAGCAATCAGTTGAATGGCTCTATACCATCCGATCTGGGCGGTCTCGCCAATCTGCAAACTCTTTACCTTTCCTACAACCAATTAAACGGCCCTATATCGTCAGAACTGGGTAAACTCACCAATTTGCAAGAACTTTTGCTCAGTAATAACCCATTGAGCGGCGCTATTCCAACCATTTTTACCAATCTTACTCAACTTGAGTCACTCGATTTTGAAAACACAAATCTTTGCGTTCCTCCGGATGCTGCTTTTCAAAGCTGGTTGGATAGTATTCCAGAGGTGTATAGCACTGGCGTGACTTGTGATCCCACCCCACCATCGGATAAGCCACCGCTGATTTTTATTCCTGGTATTGGAGGTAGCAAACTGGAATTACCCCACGACAGTCGTTGGGCGGAATTATGGCCAGTAGGTGACTATAATGCTTTAAGCCTCTTTGAAAGTGATAGTCCTAGTGATTTCATTTTTGCTTCTAATATTATTTATGAGGTTGGATCGGAACAGATTTACCGTCCAATGATTGATCAACTACTCCGGTTCGGATATCAGGGGGTTGTGGGTTGTGATCCTACTGCTTCAGAAACACCGTCCCTATTTATTTTTCCATATGACTGGCGTAAGGATAATAGCAAGAGCGCGGAAAGACTAAAAGATCTTGTTAGCTGTATTGAAGTACGACATCCCAATCAATCAGTGAATATTTTAGCCCACAGCATGGGGGGCTTAGTTGCTAGGAGATACATCATCGATAATCCAGGAGAACATCATGTCGATAAATTGATTACCATTGGGTCGCCTTGGTTAGGTGCGCCTAAAGCTATCTACTCGCTTGAGACTGGCGTCTTTTTCGATAAGTGGTTTGTCGATCTCGTGACACACAGTACCATAAAATATGTCGTTGGCTCATTTTCTGGAGCACACCAACTCCTGCCTAGTCAAGCTTATTTTGATCTATCCACTAATTGGCCAATGGAAGAGGCTGGCTGGGACCGCGATGGAGATGGCGCTACCCACGAAAAATATTCCTATACCAACTATATCTATGAGATGAATAAGTTTTATGGTGCTGATAGAAATGACTTTTTTGAATTTAGACCGGGCGAAAAAACTCAAGAATTCCACTCGCGAACAAAAAAAGGTAATCATCAAGATGATTGGAGCAAAAACGATACGACTGGCGTTGAATATCATCATATTTATGGTATTCAACATAAACCTTATACTATTGGAACTTTTCTTCTAAAAGGTAATATTGTTGCTTGCAAAAGCTCTAATAGCTGTTGGGGATATATTTATTATGACATTAACCTTGTTGATGGAGACGAAACAGTTCCGTTGGCTAGCGCCCGGCGTGAGGGCAACGGAAAAAACTACAATGCATCTGGAGCAACCCTTTATGAAGTAAGGAGTCTATCTAAAGCACAAGACGAGTGGGCTAAACATGGAGGAATGCCCAATAACTGGAATGTACAACGGCTTGTATTGAACCTGCTAGGCACACCCCTTTCCGAATTACCAGCCAATGACTCACAGAAGCCAATACCACTTATTCCGGTTGATAATTTACAGGAAGAAGCTGTTCAATCGCCGGATCACCGCATAACCATTTTCGGGGGGCAGTCGCCTATTGTTACGGATGATACTGGTCATAGCACATCTGTTATTTCTGGCACTATCGCTCTAGCCAGCGATGTGCCAGGCGTGGCGACTTACACATTAGGCGATCAGGTAGAGATGATAATCCTTGATAGCTCTGGTACTTATACGGTCTCTTTTCAAACCAGCGACAAACCTATGACTATAAAGATTGAAACCGGCAGCGGCGATACGACTAGCCAAGCAGTGCGCTACCAGGATTTGACTTTGCCCCCCAATGTGAAAACCGAATTCCGCTTCACTCCATCTGGCGTTGAAGATTTGAAGTACGATAGTAATGGGGACAACGTTCCCGATAAATCAGTCTCACCAACTATTTCTGTGAGTGGAGCACAAGCTGGCGATGTTACACCACCAAGCGTCGTCGCAGATATAATCAGAGCTCAAAACAGGGTGGTCGTTGCCCTAACGGCTGAAGATGTGGAGTCCGGGGTAAAACAGGTAAAGTATTCGTTAGATGGCACAGCATTTAAAACCTACACTGCCCCACTTAGTCTGGATCCTGGGCAGACGCCGGAGTTGTATGTCTTTGCTGATGATAATTTGGCTAACCGATCCAGCTTATTAACTTTTGATCTGAATGTTCCATCACAAGTTCATTTACCTATCATTTTGAAATAGATGAACAAGATGAACCACTAATTAAATTGAAGTTAACACCTCAGGGGCGGCCGAATAGTTGTGAGTCGCCCCTGAGTCTTATCTGCTCTAATATTTACCCACGCATAAAATTCCCAGACTAATTCGAAATTTTTCTCAGAATGACACTGGCGTTTTGTCGATTATCATAATTTATTGATAATGTAAGCGGTGCCAACAGTGTAATTAAAGGCGGGTGACAATTCCTGCGGCACAGCAACGAGAATGAAAATGTATCGGAGCGACCAAGCTTGCTGGGTCAACACGATCAAAGCAAGCTTTGATGCTCCAGATAGTTGTTTTTAAAGGAGATTACCCTTGAGAGTATCTACCATCGCCGTACCGATTGGAGCCGTCATTGGCATGCTTTTAGCCATGTCCTACTTCCCCAGCAGCTTAGGAATTATCCTGGCCACGCTGATCGGGGGGATGATTGGCGGGATGATTGGTCTATACATCGCTCAGAATCGCAATAGAAAGTCATAACCATGGCCAAAAACGACTTGGCGCCCCTAACCACCCCACCGTCAATGCGCGGGATTCCGCGCTGGATCACCTATCTAACGGCGGTGCTTGGCCTGATTTATCTGCTTAACCCGACCGGCGGAGTGCTGGAACTCATTCCTGATATTATCCCCATCGTCGGTAATTTAGATGAGGGCGCGGCGATGCTGCTTATTTGGTATGGCCTGGTCGAGTTTGTCGAGGGTCGAAAAACGTATTGATGAGCTATGGCCGACGATAAATACCTTGAACTTCTCAAACAAGGCCAGGCCGCCTGGCGGCAGTGGCGGCAAACCGAACCGGATATTGTGCCCGATTTAAGCCGGGCCGACTTGAGCCAATGGACCTTGGGCGGCGCTCACCTGACGCGGGTCAACCTGAGTTGGGCCAACTTAAGCGGCGCGGATCTGCCCGGCGTGAATTTGAGTCGAGCCAATTT
>JAGRCC010000402.1 GCA_020433785.1 Anaerolineae bacterium | reverse complement strand
ACAAACTTAAGTTTGTCCTACAGCACCTATTTTCAAGGGAGCGCGACCGTGCCTGCGGCACAGCAACGAGGATGAAAATCTTTTGCTACCTGCTAACGGCTAACCGCTAACGGCTATTTACAGAGGAGATGAATTTGATGATATCACTGAATACGCTTCAGTGACATCAGTTCCTTCATTGTTTCAGTGCTTCATCATTTGCCGCAGCCAGCCGAGCCGCTGCTCAAAATAAGGCTGCTGCTCCGGCGGCACCTGCTGAGCGATGACCTGCTCAACAGCAGCGATGAAATCAGGTTGGGCGATAAACGGATACCGGGCCACCGCCTGCCGCATGGCCTCCGGTGAGGCCGCTTGCTGGAAGGCTTCAAAGGCAGCCAGAGTGGGATCGGGTTGGGGTTCAGGATCTGCCTTGCCTAACATTTTTCTGACCTGGGCAATAGCTTGATTTGCTTGTAAAAAACCAAGCCGGGTAGCTTGCTCAAAATAGGACAACGATTTACCCAGTTGACCTGTTTTTGCCAATAATATTCCCAAGTTAAAATAAGCTTGGGCGAATTTGGGATCGAGTTCGATGGCCCGAGTAAGGTCGGCCAGAGCCTGTTGGGGCTGCTCTAGATCAATATAAGTAGCACCTCGGTTGGCGTAGGCTTGGGCAAATTCGGAATCCAGTTCTATTGCCCGGTTATAGTCTACCAAAGCTTGCTGGGGCTGCTGCAAATCGATGTAGGTGTTGCCCCGGTTATTGTAGGCTTTCGCATACTTGGGGTCGAGTTCGATGGCCCGAGTAAGGTCGGCCAGGGAATGCTGGGGCTGCTTCAACTCATAGTAAATGATACCTCGGCCTACATAGGCTAAGGCATGTTCGGGGTCTAGATCGATTGCCCAATTATAATCGGCTAGGGCCTGTTGAGGCTGCTGTAAGTCGTGGTAGGTTAAGCCCCGGTTGTGGTATGCTTGGACCAATTCTGGGATTAGGTCGATGGCTTGAGTAAGGTCGGTTAGGGCTTGTTGGGTTTCCTGTAGATCACGATAGATGGTTCCCCGGTTGTAATAAGCTTGGGCGAAATCGGGGTCGAGTTCAATAGCCCGAGTAAGATCTGCCAGAGCTTGTTGGGACTGCTGTAAGTCGTGGTAAGCTAAGCCCCGATTGGAATAGGCAGCAGCGTATTCTGGGTCAAGATCGATGGCCCGGTTGTAGTCGACCAGAGCTCGTTGGGGCTGCTGCAACTCCCGGTATGTTAAGCCCCGATTGTTGTAGGCTAGGGCGAATTCGGGGGCCAGATCGATAGCTCTTGTAAAATCGGCTAGGGCCTCTTGGGGCTGCTGCAACTGGCGGCAAGTAAGACCGCGGTTGACGTAAGCACCGGCGAATTCAGGGTCAAGGTCGATGGCCCAAGCAAGATCTGCCAAGGCCTGATGGGGCTGCTTCAGATCTATGTGAGCAGCACTCCGATTGGTATAGGCCAAGGTATTCTTTGGATCTAGGTCGATAGCTCGGGTAAAGTCGACTAGGGCTTGCTCATACAGTTTCAGGTTATTGTAAGTATAACCTCGGTTGTTGTAATCGATGGAGGAGAAAGACGTGGTGTGGGCGCGGGCGGGCGCGGGCTGGTCAAACTGTTGCTCATACAGGATTTCTAACTGACTTAGCAGGTGGCTCAGCCTGTTGGGTCGGTCCGCTGGCTTATTAGCCAGACAATGATATAGAAGTTTCCACACACGCTCTGGGATGCTAAGAGGTATTGAGTCCAACCGCTTCGTCTCGTGCTGCGTTTGCATTGTGCTGAGCCACTTTTGCTTTTTCTGGGGTGCCGTAGAGATAAAATTGGGCCAGCGGCCGGTCAGCAGCTCGTATAAAATGCAACCCACTGCATAAATGTCAGTCCGCTCGTCCAGCTGCTCGCCTTGCCACTGCTCGGGAGCCAAATAGGCCGCCGTTCCCGCGATGCCGCGTTTCTGCACTAAACTTTGCCTTCCTTTAGTTTCGGCCTCGGCAACCTCCAACCTAGCGCTCTGCACAATCTGTGCTAACCCAAAATCGGTAATTTTAGCCAATCCGCCCTGGGCCACCAGGATATTCTCCGGTTTCAAATCTCGATGAACTAGTCCTGGTTGTTTCTCTTGAGCGTGGACCAACCCGCGCACCACATCGATGGTCATCTCAAGCGCCATCTTCAAATCAAGCGGACCGTGCCGCAGCCATCCGCGCAGGTTGGTGCCTTTACCTTCCTGCCCGGCAATCCATTCAAGCACCATAAATGGCTGGTTATCGAGAATGTCCATATAGAAACAACGGACAATGTTGGGGTGTTTTTCAAGCGCCACCCAGGTGATGACTTCTTGTTCGAAGGCTTTTCGCAGAGCACTCGATTGGTAGCGCTGCTGGAAGGTCTTAAGAGCGTAGGGATAGTTCTCCTCCAAATCCAGGCAGAGATAAACTTCGCCCATGCCGCCCAGCAGGGCCTTATGGACTTGATAGCGCCCGCCAATGCGGTCGCCGGGTTGGTAGCGGGGTTGGGGTCGGGTCATGGGTTTTGCTCCTGTGCGATTTGTTTGAGCCAGCCGAGCCGCTGCTCAAAGTGAGGGCGCTGGTCCGGCGGCACCTGCTGGGCGATGGCCTGTTCAATGGCGGTAATGAGTTGTGTATCTTTCAAGATGGTGTACTGTGCCACCGCCTGACGCATGGCCTCCAGTGATACCGCCTGCTGGAAGGCATTAAACGCGGCCTGGGCCAGGTCAAGGTCAGGCTGGGGTTCGGGATCTACCTTGCCCTGCCTTTGCCTTGCCTGGGCGGCATATTGCGCTCCTTTCGGATTACCTAGTTGCGCCGCTTTTTCAAAATAGGGCAGCGCCTCTTGATGCATCCCTTGATTTCCTAGTAAAGCTCCAATATTTAAATAGACTGAGGCATCGGTGGGGTCAAGATCGATAGCGTGGTTGTAGTCGGCCAAGGCCTCGTTATAGCGCTGTAAGTTGTCATAGGTAGTGCCGCGATTGCAATAGGCGATGGCTAAGTTGGGGTCTAGATCAATGGCTCGGTTATAGTCGATCAAGGCTGCCTCGTAATGCTTCAATTTGTGATAAGTATTGCCGCGATTGTAATAGGCATTGGCATCGTCGGGGTTCAGGTCAATGGCCCGGTTATAATCGACCAGGGCCGCGTCGTAGCGCTGTAAGTCGTGATAGATTGTGCCGCGATTGCAATAGGGCATGGCATAATTAGGGTTCAAGTCAATGGCCCGGCGGTAGTCGGCCAAGGCCGCCTCGTAGTTCTGTAAGGCTTGATAGCTATTGCCGCGATTGCAATAGGCCGTGGCTAAGTTAGAGTCCAAATCGAGGGCTCGGTGGTAGTCAGCCAAGGCCGCGTAGTACCGTTTCAAATTATAGTAAGTAATGGCCCGATTGTTGAAATCGGCGGCGGTAAAGTCGGAGGCTTCGGGGCGGCTGGGCAAGGGCTGGCCGACCTGTCGTTCGTATAGAGTGCTCAACTGGTCCAACAGAAGCACTAGTTCATCTGGTCGGTCGGCGCGGGCTTTGGCCATGCAGCCCCGGATAAGCTGACCCACAGTCCTAGGTAAATCAACTGGTAGGTCCGGCGGCGGTTCGTGTTCGTGGCTGTGCTGCATTGCGCTCAGCCACTGCTGTGGCGTGGTCGAGATGACCTCAACCCAGAAGGGCCAATGCCCGGTCAGTAGCTCGTACAAAATGCAGCCCACGGCGTAGATGTCGGTCCGTGCATCCAGTGGCTCGCCCCGCCACTGTTCCGGGGCCATGTAAGCCGGTGTACCGGCGATGGGATTTGGGATTTTCGATTGACGATTGACGATTGAGACCGTCGCCGCCCGATTTTCAAGGGTAGGGGGAGAGGGTTCATTAGCGATGTCAGGGGTAAACTCTAATCCGGCTCGCTCCACAATCTGGGCCAGGCCAAAGTCGGTGATCTTGGCCAGCCCGCCCTGCGCCACCAGAATATTCTCCGGCTTCAAATCCCGATGGACCAGCCCCGGCTGCTTCTGCTGGGCGTGGATCAGGCCGCGGACTACATCGATAGTGATCTCCAATGCCGTCTTCAAATCGAGCGGGCCGTGACGCAACCAGCCCCGCAGGTCGGCTCCTTTACCTTCTTCCCCGGCGATCCACTCCAGCACCATAAAAGATTGATGGTCGAGAGTATCCATATGGAAACAGCGGACAATGTTGGGATGCTTTTCCAATGCCACCCAGGTGGCCACTTCCTGTTCAAAGGCCCGGCGCAGGGCGCTCGATTGGTAGCGCGACTGAAAGGTTTTGAGGGCGTAGGGGTAGTTCTCCTCCAAATCCAGGCAGAGGTAGACCTCGCCCATGCCGCCCATCAGAGCCTTATGGACTTGATAGCGCCCGCCAATGCGGTCGCCGGGTTGGTAGCGGGGTTTGGGTCGGGTCATGGGTTTTGCTCCTTTTTGGCTAAATAGCTGTTACTCAATATCTGCTGCATCCCGCTGCAAGGCCTTTAACAACTGCCGCTTCTGCATCGGCGTTAAATTCTGAAGGGCTTCCTCCTGCGACAGGAGGGGATCGAGCCTGACTTTGACCTTTTGGGCCTCGGTCCAGCTCTTTTCGACGCTGCCTTGCACCACTTGAAAATCGACGCCGCCCTGGGCGTTGCGTTCGACGGTGAAGGTGATCTCTAACTCGACCGGGCCGACAACGAAGAGGGGCTGGCTGTCATCCGGTTCAAGCAGCGCTTCTTTGACTTTGAGGATTAGTTCCTTTAGGCCGATGGGTTTTGGATTGGCCATGATGGTTCTCCTTTAATTATGGGTGAGACAATTTCAATAGAATAGGTCCTCGTAGAGCGTAGTACGTAGTGCGTATTTATCTTAGCTACACACTACGCACCACGCACTACGTGCGCTAAATAAACGTAATATTCGCCGCATTGACCCCCGGTTTGACCAGAAGTTGGGGGATGGCTTCCCCCTCCAGTTTGGCCAGGTCGATTTCGTTGCAACCGAGATCAAAGGCCAGTTGAACATTGCGGCCGTAACCCAGGGCGCGGTAGAAGCCGCCGGCAAAGCCAAGGGCGGCCTCGTCGCCAATTTTGGCCGCCATGCCGACCACGCAGTCGATCTCGTTGGCAATGGCTTCCGCCTGGCTTAGGGAGAGACAGGCGTTGAGCACGACGCAGCGAATGTTATCTTTGAGCACACGGAACAACAGCTGCAAAGCCTTGGCGGTGACCGTTTGCCCGAAGCCGGTTTCATCCTCCAAAACCAGTTTGCCCCCCTTGTTGCCGTGGCCGCAGAAATGAACAATGTGGGGCTGGTGACGCAGCAAATATTCCGATAAATCTTTGTAGCGAACGGCCCAATGGGAAATGACCTGGAAGCGATGGCCAAAGTCAGCCGCCCGCAGCCGTTCTTCAATGGTGCGCACCTCGGCCCCTAAGCGGAGGATATCCGTATCGAGCGGGTTGGCAGCCAGCACTAAGATGCGCGTATGCGCGGCAGTCGCCGGTAAGCCGGCGGGGACGCCGGGGGCCGGGGACGCCTGGGCCGGCTGGTGAGGCGGCGGGTTGACTAAATCGGCCTTGGGCATCTCCTGAATAGTATCGGCTAATCTTTCCAGCCCCTCGTCGTACCGCTCCGGGGTTAGGTCGAGCCAAACCAGCTTCTCGATGGCGGGCGGCAGTTGGCAGGGTGCAACCACCACCGGGAAAATGTGTTTGCCGGCCTGTTGCGCCAGCGCCACCTCAGCCTGCACCTGGGCCGAGGCCACACTGCTGGGCGACATGACCCATATGACGGCGTTGGTGGCCTGGATCAGGCTTTTCAACGCGGTCTGTCGGTCATCCCCCGGCCGCAGGTGCTCATCAAAGCGAACCTTGATCCGGCGGCGGTGCAGGTCCGCCCGCAAGCGGTCCACCAGGCGACGATCCGCCGGGGCGTAAGCAATGAATACTTCGGGGAAGCTGGGAAAGGTAGCTTGAGCTAGTGGTTGCAGCGAGCGGGCCATAACCGTGGCCAATTCGCTCGACACGTTACTCGCTTTGCGGTCAAACAGCGTGTCGGCCCGGTCGGTATCAACATAGATAACCCCGATGGCCCGCCCGTTAAAAAGCATGGGGGCGCATAGGGCCGCCGTCGTTCCTTCCAGGCTGGGATACCGGCTCTGATCGAGACTTAAATCACGCACCCAGTGGATGACCTGTTGGGAGCGGATGGCCCGGCGGGCCAGGGTGTAGCTCACCTGGGCTACCGGACCCCGGGGCCAGGTCACCGCCGGAATCAACTCTTTGACCTCATCCCGCAGCAAAATCGTACGGTGGTCGGCTTGGGGAAAGTAGTCGCCGATGATTTCCAGAAATCGATCCAGCCGCGACGGGAGCGTGGTAGTGGCGGTCGCCGCCCGGTCAATGCTAACCAAAATAGCGGCGCGCGCCGCTTCTGAGAGGTCGGGGGGCGGTTCGATTTCATCGACCGGAGCCTGGCTTTCCAGAGAGAGGTCGGCGGGCCGGGGGTCCGGCGCAGTGAAGGCGACGGTCAAGATGGTGACGCCCAGTTGCAACTGGTCGCCGGGCGCAAGCTCGGTAGCTTCCGTAAGCCGCTGTTTCGTTTGCCAGGTGCGGTTGGCGCTGTCAAAATCTTTTACCCGCCAGGTGCCGCCAGTGCTGTCCAAATCCTCCACCCACCAGGTCCCCAGCTCATAATAAAGGCGGGCGTGAGGGCGCGACACCTTGGGGTCGGCGGTTAACTCCACATCAACCGGAATGGCTTTACGCCGGCCGACAATAACCTGATTGCCGGGGGCGCGGTAGGTTTGGGGCGGTTTACCCGGCAGTTGGTAGCTGAGGGTCAGCGGGTTGTGGGGCTGTTGCAACTGAGCCAGTTCAGCGGAGAGGGTGGTTATGGTCGCTTCCGCCCAGCTCTCCTCAGTGGTGCCAGCCGCATGGTTGGCCGCGGGCAGCGCCGGCTTGACCGCCCCGGTCAGGGCTTTAATCTCGGCCTCGATGGTCTCAATCTCGGCTTCGATATCTTCCATTTCGATCAGGTCCTCGGCGGGCGTATTGCTGCCCTGGAGGGCTTGTTTCTCCTTTAGCTTTTGCAGCCGCCGCTCATGAAGACTAAGCAGCCGTTTGATATCTTCCAGACGTGACATGGTTTGTCCTTTCAGCTTCGATAGCCGGAAGCGCTAACGCTAGGCTTCATACTCGGTATCAGGATCGATGCCGCGCTCAACAATGAGGTGATCCGGCTCAACCCTGATCTGGGCCGTTGTCCCGGCCCCCAATTCCCCCCGCAAAATCAAGCCGCCTATTTCGTTGAGTAGCGCTTTGTCAATCAGCCGGATCAGGGGTCTGGCCCCCAACTGCGGGTCATAGCCTCGCCCGGCCAGCCATTCGACCACGGCCTCGGTATAGATCAGGGTGATCGCCTGCCGGGCCAGCAGCGCTTGCACCCGGGCCAGTTGAATTTGCACGATGTCGCCCATCTGGGCCGGCTGCAAGGGCTGGAAGAAAACCAGGTCATCGATGCGGTTGAGGAATTCAGGCCGAAAATGGCTGCGGACGGCATTTTCAATGGCCTGGCGACCCGCTGGCAGCGGCCCTATCTGCAACCCGCCCGCCGGAGGTACTTTTGGGGCAAGGGGGCCGTAGCCCAGGTTGCTGGTCATCATAAAGAGGGCGTTGCTGGCGTCGATGGTCCGCCCCTGGCCGTCGGTCAGCCGCCCCTCGCCAAAGAGGGCCAGCAGCGTGTTGAGGACCTCGGCATGGGCCTTTTCGATCTCATCCAGCAGGACGACGCTAAAAGGGTTGCGGCGCAAGGCCTCGGTCAGTTGGCCGCCCTCGTCGTAGCCGATATAGCCGGGCGGGGCGCCAATAAGCCGGGCCACACTGTGCTTTTCATTGTACTCGCCCATATCCAGGCGAATGATCCGCTCTTCGGACTGAAACAAAAATTCGGCGGTCGCTTTGGCCAGCTCCGTTTTGCCGACGCCGGTTGGCCCGACAAAGAGAAAAACGCCGATGGGCCGTTGGCCGCCGTGCAGCCCGGCGTAGTGGCGCTGCACCGCCGTGGTAACCGCGGCGATGGCCTCAGCCTGACCCACCACCCGCTGCTGCAAGGTCTCGGCCATGTGGTTGAGGCGCTCCGCTTCTTGGGCTGTCAGCCGGTCAACCGGGATGCCGGTCTTCTCGGCCACCACCTCCCGGATGGTGTCGGCCGTGACCAGGTTGAAGGTCAGTCCGGTGGTCTCATCATCGGCATTAAAGCTGAGGTTAGAGCCGTAGCGGACCCAGGCACAGGCTTCATCCAGCAAATCATAGGCTTTGTCCGGCAGGCGGCGGTCGGGCAGGTAGCGCACCGATAACTGCACCGCTATCTGGAGCGCCTCCTCTTGGATGGTGACCTGGTGATGCTGTTGCAGCCGCTCCCGGACCCCAACCAAGATCTCCAGCGTTGCCTCAGGGCTGGGTTCCTCAACCCGGATGGGCTGGAAGCGACGCTCCAGGGCGGCATCCTTTTCGATAAACTTGCGATACTCAACCGGGGTGGTGGCCCCGATCAGCTTAAGCTTGCCCTGGGCCAGAGCCGGTTTGAGAATGTTGGCCGCGTCCATCGGCCCGCTGCCGCTGCCGGCCCCAACCAGCAGGTGAATCTCATCGATGAACAAGATGACATCGTTGGCCTGGCTGGCCTCCTCGATCAAAAACTTGAGCCGCTCCTCGAAGTCGCCCCGGTATTTGGTTCCGGCCACCAGCTCCCCGGCGTTAAGTTGGATGATGCGCTTATGGTGAAAATCGGGGTGAATATTTTGGGTGAAGATACGATAGGCCAGTCCCTCGACAATGGCCGTTTTACCCACCCCGGCCTCGCCGACCAGCACCGGGTTGTTCTTCTTGTCCCGCGACAAGGTGCGGATGACCTGCACCATCTCGCGCTTGCGCCCAATGGCCGGTGAGATATCGCCCGCTTCGGCCAGTTTTACCAAATCCTGGCCGTGCTCATCCAGATAGAGCGTCGGCGAAACCTCAACCTGGGGCAGGGGCAGCGCCGCCGCTGCTTCTCGCAAAGCGTCCGCCGCCACCCCAATTTCGGCCAGCAGTTGCCGAATGGGGCCATCCTCCGGCTCCAGCAGGGCGGCCAGCAGATGCTGGACGGCCGTCTGGCTGGCCTCGGCCACCGCCGCAATCTCGCCGGCTCGCTCGAAGGCTTGCCGGCTGGCCGGGTCGCGGGAGATCGATCCCCGCGCCTCGTGGGGGTAGCCCCCATCGCCCAGGATCGCTCGCAGCCGGTGACGGGCCTCTCTGGGGTTGAGGTTGGCCTCTTTGAAGAGGTTGAGCAGCTGCACCGCCTCGGCCTGAAAGAGCGGCACAAGATGCGGCGACAACCCAATCTTATTAAGCGTCCTCGGATCGAGGACATCCTGTAATTTGGTCAGCCCGCCCAAGAGATGGGCCGGGGTGATCAATTCATAGTTAGCATGCGCCGTCTCGCCGGTAGCGAGCATATGGCTGATTTGCAGGCCGATAGTTAGCTCGGGCATTAGGGGTTCCCTTTCTGTTGTTCAGCGGCGATTTGTTTGAGCCAGTCGAGGCGCTGCTTAAAGTGGGGGTGGTGTTCCGGCGGAACCTGCTGGGCAATGAGCTGCTCCAGCCCGCTCACAAAATCAGGCTCAAGCAAAAATGGATAACGGGCCGCCACCTGCTGCATCTCCGCCGCTGACTGAGCCTGGGCAAAAGCCTCAAGCGCGGCCTGGGTCGGATCAACCTGGGCCTCAGGGGCGGCCTCACCCAACATTTGCCTGACCTGGGCGGCATATTGCGCTCCCGTCGACTCACCCAGTTGCGCCGCCCTTTCAAAATAGGGCAGCGCCTCCTGAAGCAGCCCTTGATTCCCAAGTAAAGCGCCAATGTTGAAATAGGCCTGGGCAAACGTGGGGTCGAGCTCGATGGCCCG
>JAGRCC010000401.1 GCA_020433785.1 Anaerolineae bacterium | reverse complement strand
CGACCTCGACCTTCACCCCCGAACCACCAACAGCCACATTTACGCCGGAACCCACCATTGAGCCGGCCAATATCGTTGTGTCTGAGGTCGTTACAGCTGTGGTAAGCTCTGAGTCGCCCTTGACCACCACCTTGGGAATTTCCCAGACAGTTCTCTTGACCAGCACCACGGTCATTACGCCGGTTGATACCCCTACCCCTACCTTTACCCCGGCGCCTCGCACTGTCCAAGTTCCGGCCAATCTGCCCGATTATACTCAGGTGGACGACCACTTCTGGTTTGGTCGGCCGCTTCTCCCCGAACTTTCCGGTTGGGGCAGTTATTACTACCCCTATGGTACTAATGCCAGGGGACAATATTTCTGGCATTATGGTATAGATATCCAAGCTAATCAAGGCACAACCGTTATTGCCGTCGGTGACGGCACGGTGACCCATGCCGATACCGATAAAGTGAAGGTTTTAGGCCCGTGGCCCGATTTTTATGGGCAAGCTGTGGTTATTTTGCATGATCGCCGCTGGCAGGGGCTGCCGGTTTACACCCTGTACGGGCATGTCTCACAGGTGCTGGTTAAGCAGGGCCAAAAAGTGAAAGCCGGCGATCCCATTGCTCGAGTTGGACAATTAGGCGTGGCCCTTGGCCCCCATCTTCACCTGGAAGTTAGAGTTGGAGCCGGCACCTATGACGATACCCGTAATCCGGACTTATGGGTCAAACCGGACCCGGGCTTTGGTGTGGTGGCCGGCCGGGTGGTCGATGCCCAGAACTATTTGGTTCCCCAACAACTGGTGACGCTACATCGAGCCAGTGAACCGGGGCGCTTCTGGCGACAAACCTTCACTTACCCTGACAATATCGTGAGATCTGACGATAACTATTACGAAACGTTCACTTTTAGCGATGTTCCGGCGGGAGATTATCTGGTAAAAACCTTTTTTGACGGTCGGCAATTTACTATACCGATTACCGTCGAAGATCAACACACGAGTTTTGCCCTAATCAGTCCCAATCAACCTGTCCCTGCGCCAAAGGCGATTCCGATCACAACGACACCCTCAGAAGTTTCTGTTGAGGATACGCAAACTTCCGGAAATTAATGGGGCTGTTTCGTGGCTACGAATACCATTAATAATTTGGGGGTGTAAGAGCTTTTACCCCCTTACATATTTTGAAGATTTGTGGTATTGTATTAGGTATGAGTCAAAACAACGGTAGTAAGTTGAATTTTATCGGCTGACTCATACATCATCTAAAGTTCTCTTAACTACATTCTAGCTTACTCAGATGTAGGGAGATTTAAAAGTTGAATAAACAGGCAAGGGAAACCCAGCAACAGGACATTCAACAACTAGAAATAGCCTATAGCGAAGTAGTCGCTTATGCCCAAGACCTTGAGAATCAGGTTAGAAAACAGCGGCTGGCTGATGCAGAACTGGAACGGCGTACCGCTAATCTCGCCTTAGTTAGTGGTATTGGCCGAAGAATTACCAGTATCTTAAACGTCGATCACCTGCTCAACACCACCGTTCACCTGATCTTGGAAATGTTTGGCTATGATCATGTCGCCATCTACTTATTAAGAGGCGAAAAAATTAGCCTTGAGGCTATCTCAGGCGCCTACGCCAGCTATCTTTCAACAGGGCTAACCCATTGTCTGGAAGACGATATTGTAACTTATGTCGCCACTCAAGCTCAACCTTTTCTGGCTAATGATGTCAGATTAGAATCCCGTTTTGTCCCCCTAGTCCCCGAAAAACCCAACACTCGAGCCGAGTTATGTTTGCCAATTCTGCTTGGGCAAACCACGCTGGGCCTGCTCGACCTCCAAAGTTTTCAAACTAACGCATTTGATCAGGATACCGTATTAGCCTTGGAAGCGTTAACTCACCAACTGGCCGTAGCTCTGGAAAATGCTCGGCTGCACAGCGCCGTTCAGGAAGAGTTGGCCGAACGAAAAGAAACAGAACGGGTCCTGCATCGGACTTTGGAAGAACTGCAACTTTGGGCTGACGAAAAAGCGCCTGACTTGGAGCGAGCTAACCAGGTATTACAACAACAGATTGCCGAGCGCAGACGGGCCGAAGCCGAACTAAAAAATAGAGCTTTCCAGCAAGCCGTCGTTGCCAAATTTGGACAGCGCGTTCTGGAAGGTATTCCTTTACATGTTCTTCTTGACGAGGCCGTAGCCCTTGTGGCCGAGACACTCCATGTGGAATATTGCCAAATTTTGGAATTACTAGCCAACGTGGACGATGTCCTGCTATTGCGGGCCGGAGTTGGCTGGCAAAAAGGGATGGTGGGCAGCCTAACCATCAGTGCCGACTCGAAATCGCAGATGGGCTATACCTTACTCTCCAGTGAACCAGTCATTGTTAAAGAGACTAGCACCGAAACACGATTTAACGTTTCCCAATATTTACGCGATCATAATGTAGTCAGCAGTATGAGTGTGATTATCGATGGCGAGGATTGGCCTTTTGGTGTTTTGGGTGTTCATACCACCCGCTATCGGGTTTTTACCAATGATGACATCAACTTTCTACAGGCTATCGCTAATAATTTAGCCCAAGCTATCGAGCGTATTCGGGCTGAAGCGGCCCTTCGGGAAAGCGAAGAAAAGTATCGAACCCTGATTGAGAAATCGAGCGATGCCATCTTTTTAATCTATGGCGGGCGATTTGAAGTAATTAACCGTCGCTTTACCGAACTATTCGGTGTGACCCAAGAAGAAGCTAACCTGCCTGATTTTATCTTCACCAACATTATTTCTGCCAGAGGTAGAAAAATTGTTGAAGATCTGCAAAACCCCACTCTTTCCGCTCAAAAAACATTATCTCCGCCGCCGTATGAATTTACGGCGATCGACAAAAATGGCAATGAGATTGACGTCGAACTCAGCGTATCCTATCCTATTTACCGGGGCGGATTGGCCACTCAAGGCTTGATTCGTGACATCACTGAGCGTAAACGAATTGAGTTGGAAAAACAGATCGCTTATGAAAAAGTGCAACAATATGCGGTAGAGTTGAGCGCCAAGGTGGAAGAAGAGCAGCGCCAGCGCGAAATTGCGACCATTCTGGCCGAAGCCGTCGCCTCCATCAGTATGACGTTATCCACCGATGAAATTCTCAAACATATCCTACTAAAATTAAAGCGGCTAATTCCGTATGATTCAGCAGCCATTTTTCTAGTTAAAGATGACGATTTTTTAGTGATGGAGGCAGCTGACGGATTTACAGAGGATGTCGTTAATCAAGAGTTTGATTATTCTCAAAACGTCCTGTTTCAAGAGATGCGTAGGACGAACGGGGCTATCCATATCCCTGATACGCACCGCGACGAACGCTATCAAGTCTGGTCTGGGGCCTCACAAGTGCGTAGCTGGATCGGCGCGCCCTTGCTTTTAGCGCGAGAAATGATTGGGTATGTGACAGTCGATCGGTTCGAGCCGGGAGCCTTAACCCTGCAAAATGCTGAGGTGGTGCAAGCGTTTGCCCATCAGGTGGCCCAAACCATTTACAATGCTCGCCTATTTGAACAACTTCATGACACGCAAGCCCAACTTATTCAACGGGAGCGGTTGGCCGCCCTGGGGCAGATGGCCGCTACTGTGGCCCATGAACTGCGCAACCCCTTAATGGCCATCAAAATCGGCGTGGAATACTTGGTCCACGACATTGCCGATGATGATCCGCGCAAACGGGGCGCATCGTTGATGCAAGCCAATATGGAACGCATCGATCGCATCATCAATGATATTTTGTACGTGGCCCGCGCTCCCAAACCCAACCTTGTCCCTGGTTCTCTTTACACCGTTTTGGAAACCGAAGCCGCGTTTTGGGAAGTCAATTTGCCTGAGAAGGGACTCAAGTTTCATCACCAACTTGTGCCTGACGCCCCGCCTATTATGCTCGATTTTGACCAGATTGGCCGGGTTTTCTCCAATCTGATCAGCAACAGCGCCGATGCCATCGGCGCCGGCGGAGAGATTCAGTTAATGATGGTCGTTGAAGACGATATGCAGATTATTACGGTTGAAGATAATGGCCCGGGTATTCCTCCGGAAAATCAAGAGAAAATTTTTGAACCCTTCTTTACCACTAAATCGCGGGGAACCGGGCTTGGCTTGGCCATCGTAAAGCAGATCGTAGAAAATCACTATGGGACTATCTCGCTGTGGAGCCAGCCCAATGTTGGTACGAAATTTACCATTGTCCTGCCCAATGCCCCCTACGACCCTAATTCCAGCGGCGAACAAGAATAATCGGGCCGGCAAACCGGCGGCCTGTCGGCGCAGAGCGTGTTGAGCCGCATGCCCAGATAGGGTGACGGATCAATTGTATTAGTCATGTCAGTTTCGTTGAGAAATTTGCCGTTGCCATCATCCAAAACCAGGCTAAAATGCAAATGCGTATCAATCGAGCGCCACGATTGGCCATTGTAATCCCCTTGATACCCCAATAAAGTACCCTGCTTGACCGGTAGTTCAAACGTGCCAGGTGGAATCTGATCGATGATGTAGCTGTGACCGGCCTCGTCGGCCATATGAGTGTAGAAGCTCCAAATCTGCCGGTCCGGTTCCAGCGGATCTTGCGGGTGGCGAATAATGACTGCGCTGGTCCACTCCGGCAGGCGAGTCAAATACCCATCATACGCTGCATAAACCGGCGTAACGCCGTTGCCTTGTAACCCAAAAATATCCAACCCTGAATGATTTTGCGTGCCAAGAATGCTGTCGCCATAGACAATGCCAATCCAGCCGGTTGTGGGCATCACAAATGGCGCGGCAGCACACTGCTCCAGGCTGGTCGCTACCGGTAAATCGGCGCTGTTGTCCTGAACGTGAATATATCGAAACCAGCTAAAGTTGCGTACTCGCGGCGACGAGGCGCAAAATAAAAGCAGAGTACAGCCCGCCACAAGGATCAGAGTCGTCAGAAAACGTTTAATCGAACGTATCATCTTTTAGGCTAGTGGTAGTGGGACAAAATTCTTGAATTTGATACCTTTGAGAGAGTTTACATAAATTTTTTAAGGCGTCAACTCTATCCCACTAGCCACTGCCAACTCAAAAATACGGCCATACCGACTACAATCGTCAGCAGCAGATTCTGACTGACCCACCCTACCCCCGCCGCCACGACAGCGCCGACCAGGTAAGCATTGGTCCAACTTACGTCAATCGACTCGCCGTTGGGCATTAGCACCGCCGGGACGATAATCGCCGTTAATACAGCCGGCGGCACGTAGCGAAGTGCCTCATTTAGCCGGGTCGGAAATTCAAATCGCCCCGCCGCTGCAAACATCGAGTAGCGAATGACAAAGGTTACGACCGCCATCCCGGTGATTAAATACAGCTCATTCATAGAAAGCCTCCGTTTTGCCCCACTGTTCCACTAACATTCCCGTCGCAATCCCGGCCAGGGTAGCGATCATCAACCCCAGTTGGTGGGGAACCGGATGAGCTACCAAGGCAACCACCCCGGCGACGACCACCGCCGCTATCATTGGCCGATTTTTCAGGTATGGAATGACCATACCGAGGAATGTCACCGGCATAGCAAAATCCAAGCCCCACGCGGCGGCGTTCGGCAGCATTTGGCCGACGGTCAATCCCAGGAACGTACACAACTGCCAGTTGGTATACATAAACAACGCCGAGCCAAGATAATACCACCGATGATGGCTCGACAACGGCTGCTGCGTATAGCGCTTGACCACCACCAGAAATGTTTCATCGGTTAGCCAAAACGCCAACGGCACTTGCCACCGCCTTGGGAGATGACGTACATAGGGCGCCAGGGTAGCAGAATAAAGAATGTGACGTAAATTAACCACAAATGTTGTCAGCACGATAATCGGCCAGGCTGTGCCGGCAGCCACCAACCCCAGGGCTATGAATTGGGCTGAACCGGCAAACACCAGAGCAGACATCGCCATCGCGCCGGTAAATGACAGCCCGCTGCTTAAGGCCAGCGTCCCAAAGATAATCCCAAACGGAATTGCCCCGACAATTAATGGAAATGAGTCTCTAGCTCCGGCCAAAAATTCAGAAAACGGCGAGGGGGTAATTAAAGAAGAGGTGTCTATATTCGCTTGAGTCATCGTTAAGTCCTTTCAAGAGATTGAAGACTGGAGACTGGAGGTTAGAGATTGGGAGATAAGGAGATTAGAGATTGGAGAGTTAAGCTGTTAATCTCCAGTTACCTAATCTATTCTATCAACTCAAGCTAAATCGTCTTGTACATTCTTGCTGTTCACGGCATATTGGCCGGGCGTAACGCCGACAATCCGCTTAAAACGACGGGTAAAGTGGCTTTGGTCGACAAAGCCGGTTTCGGCGGCAATGTGGGCAATGGGGAACCCATCAGCTAAGAGGGATTTAGCCCGCTCAACCCGAATGTGGTTGAGATAGGCATGGGGCGGTAACCCGACCACCTGGCTGAAAGTACGGGTAAAGTGATAGGGGCTTAAATTAGCGATACTGGCCAACTGTTCCAGCGAAATATTTTCATCGAAATGCGCTTCCAGAAATTCGCGAGCCCAATTGATGCTGCGGGTCGAGCCGTCGAGGTAGCGAGGTTCAACTCGGCCGGTGGCATGCCGGGCAATGAGTTGGGCCAACGTGAAAATAAACGCGGTTTCTCGCTCTAAAGCCGAGGCCGATGTTTCCAGCGTCACGTGCAACCGGCGAATGAGCGGCACCAAGGCCTCGTCCCAAATGACCGGATTGGTAAAATTAGGGATGCCTTGCCAGCCTTCAAATGCGGATTGTGCCGCTTGCTGTAACAACTCTGTCTCCGGGTACAGCATCCGGTAGCTCCACCCTTCTTCGGTGACAACGGCCTGGCCAGTGTGAACTTCGTCAGGATTGATGACCACCACGCTGCCGGCCGGGGCCACGTGTGTCGCACCGCGATAGTAAAATGTCTCCGCGCCGCGCTCGATAATGCCGATGGCATACCCGTTATGGACGTGTCTTGAGAAGGTGTGGGTAAAGTAGGTCGCCCGCAGCAGATCGACCCCGCCGATATCTTGGGCCTGCCAAAATTTCACTTTTTCTTGGTGAACGGGGGTCGCCATAACTATCGCTTCAATTATCGCTTCAATTATCGCTTCAATGGAATAATCAATCGGGTGCCCACTTGTAATCGGCGTGGATCATCGATACCATTGCGTACACTGAGCGCCTCGATCGTCACGCCGTAAATAGAGGCGATGTAGCCCAGTGAATCGCCGGATTGGACAACATAGACGACCGGCGTGGGCGTGGCGGTGGGCGTAGGCGGCGGAGTGGCGTCGGTTGGCCGCAGAACGGCTTCAGCCGTGAAGGCAAAACTGTCGAGAATTTCATCGAAGAAAGGTTGAGCCGCTGCCCACTTGGCCGACGGGGCCAAAGAGACGACATAATAACCAACCTCATCCTTGTCCGTAGCCGCAATCCTAGCTGTGACCGGCCCGCCCATAGCTTCATTCTCGAAACTAAATTCCGTGGAGCGCCAGACCCGATCGCCAATACCGATAGTCCCTCGATTGGTCGTGGTGCTGTTAGGTGCCAGTGTGTATTGTAAGTGGGCCAACAAATTGGCCGGCTCGACCGTGTTATCGGCCGGGATGCCGATCCACATTGACGTGTCTGTTAGTTGTGTTGGATCAAGCCCGCCCGCCGTCGGCGCGAACACCACCGACAGGCCTCGCTCGTTGATCTGCCACTCTCGCGGGTATTCCAAGGAAAAACCCAGAGCCGCATCTTTAAAGTCAATTTTCGAAGAAGGATCTGGCGTCCCAATGAGGGCCACCGTTGCGGTTGGTGGGGGCGTTGGCAGGACGATATTACTGTCACCGACTGATCCAAAATTGCTGCCGGTCACCACCGACAGCGCCACAAAGCCGATCCCGACGAAAGTCAAGACCAACATCAACGTTGTCACCGCCAGTGTCCCGAAATTTTGAAAAAATCGTCTGAGCAAATTGATCAAGACGTCACTCCACGACTTTAAACCCTGTTTTGTTATCTTTTTTGTAAAGCTGACGGCTGAGCGCTGATAGCTGTCCGCTTACTTTACAGGTCTAGTTCCGCTACCAATAACCTGGTTATCATAATTATTTTAGACTATCTTGCCAAGTTGATTAGCCAATTTACAAGGATTTAATAAATTCATAAGATTCTTGTCGTAGAGTAAGCCTATAAGTAAGTCACGAAGTACTCGACTTATGAACGCTCACTCGATTTGGAGATAATATGGCGACAAAAATCAACTCATCAGAGATTACCCCTGAACACATCTACCTTTCGCGGCGCAAGTTCATGGTCGGCATTGGCGCGCTGGCCGCCAGTGCGGCCGTGCTCTCAGCATGCGGTAACCAATTCGGCTCGACAGCATCCGGCGCCAACGCCCAAGCCACTGAGCCTGACGATTTAAAGGTTAGCACTACCACCGATGAACTCGGCGATGAATTAACCCCCTTTGGGGCTGTGACCAGTTATAACAACTTCTATGAGTTTACCACTAGCAAAGAGGGCGTCGCCGGTTTAGCCCAAGGTTTCAAATCTTCGCCGTGGCAGGTTGAGGTTGGCGGGCTGGTCAACAATCCTAAGACGTACGACATCGATGATCTGCGCACGAAATTCAGTCAGGAGGAGCGTATTTACCGCTTGCGCTGCGTTGAGGGCTGGTCGATGGTCATTCCTTGGCTGGGCTTCTCGCTGTCCGAGGTTCTCAAAGAAGTCGAGCCAACCGCCCAGGCCAAGTACGTTCGGTTTGAAACGATTTACGATCCCGATCAATTACCCGGCCAGAACAGCGGCTGGTACAACTGGCCTTACGTCGAAGGTTTACGCCTGGATGAAGCTATGAATCCGCTGGCTACGATGGCTACAGGGCTGTACGGCAAGGATTTGCTGCCTCAAAATGGCGCACCGTTCCGGCTGGTTGTACCTTGGAAATATGGCTTCAAAAGTATTAAATCGATTGTAAAAATTGAGTTGGTAGACACGATGCCGGTCTCACTGTGGATGGCTGCCGCACCCAACGAGTACGGCTTTTACGCTAATGTCAACCCTGAGGTACCCCACCCCCGCTGGTCACAGGCCACCGAACGCCGCATTGGCGAGTTTGGCCGGCGCGATACCCTGCCCTTCAACGGCTATGGTGACGAGGTGGCGTACCTATATGAAGGTATGGATTTGAGGGAGAATTTCTAATGGCTAAACGCAATGCAAAAAACAGTTGGACCCCACTTCAAATTATCACGCACCTGGGAGCCTTGTTTCCCCTGGTCTGGCTGGCCTGGGACTTTTGGCAAGGCCAAACCGCCCTGTTGATTAACCCGTTTCAGGAAGCCACCTTCCGCACTGGCAAGGCGGCGATCATCTTGCTAATGCTATCGCTGGCCTGTACGCCGATTAACACGCTGTTTGGCTTTAAGCAAGTGCTTCCCCTGCGCAAACCGCTGGGCAATTATGCGTTTATGTATGCCGCCTTTCACTTTTTGATTTTTATCGTGGACAACGGCTTGGTTTCTAACAGTCTCAATTTATGGGCGGTTTATGAGGCGACGTTTGAGAAGCGTTACGCACTGGTTGGCTTTGCCGCTTTTGTAATTTTGCTGGCCTTGGCGATCACCTCCAACCAATGGTCGATGCGCACGCTGCGTAAAAACTGGAAGCGACTTCACAGATTTGTTTACGCTGCCGGTATTTTGGCCGTCATTCACTTCGTCTGGCTAGTCAAGTCGGATATCCGTGAACCGTTGATCTACGGTGCGCTCTTGACGATTATGCTGGTTTTACGTATCCCCGCGGTTCGCAAATGGGTGGTCAACACCCGCCAGAATCTGACGCGAGGCCGGCAAGCCGCCGCCAGCAGCTCTTAATAGACAAGCCGTTTTAGGTCTTATTCATTGACCTGCCGCTGAAGGATCCAATCAGTTTGGGCATCCGCACCGAGTTGAAAGATGTGGGTGCCCACCTTCACAAAACCCCAGCGCCGGTAAAAAGCCTGCGCTCGGTGATTCTTTTCCCACACCCCCAACCAAATTACATCGTGGCCGCCTTGCCGGGCCGCTTCAAGACAGGCGCTCATCAACGCCGCGCCGATCCCCTGCCCGATCCGCTCCGGGTCGGTGTAGATGCGCACCAGCTCGATGGGATTGCGGCCCGTCACGCCCTCTTCCACCGATCGGGCCTTTATTTGAGCATAGCCGGCCATTACTCCCCCGGCTTCCGCAATCAAAAAGCGTGAGGCCGGGTCGGCCAGTTCTGACTGCTGTTTGGCCGGGCTAAAGGCTTCGGCCAGGTAAGCCGCCATATCTTCCGGGTTGTTATCGGCGACAAAGGCCGCAGCAAATGCCATAGTGCCGAATTCGGCCAGCATGGCGGCGTCAGCAGCAGTGGCGGGGTGGATGGTGATGTTGGGGTTGGGCATGTAGAGTTTCCTTTCCATTACGCAAATTGAAAGAGGTGAGAGGAGAGTTTCTGTTGTTTATAAAACCTACAAAGACATTCGGTAATGCTAAGGCTTACTATGGTTGTTGTTATCAGCTTCGTTTTTATCTTTAAATCCTACCTGTTTAAGGAGAGCTAATACCATTTCCTGTAA
>JAGRCC010000033.1 GCA_020433785.1 Anaerolineae bacterium | reverse complement strand
AACAGAACCTCGGTACAGCAACGACAATGAATATTCCGTAGGACAAACTTAAGTTTGTCCTACGGAATTTTCAGAGGAGCTTGATTGTGTCCGTCATCGACTATTTATATTATCTGTGGCAGGCCATCTGGAATGCCTTGATCTTTAATCCCAGAGTATACGAGGTAGTCTCAGAATATCCGCAATCCTTCTGGGTTACGCTGGGCGTGGCTATGGTCGGTGGGGCATCGTTGTTAATTGGACAAAGTATTGTCTTGTTTATCAACCAGGTTACCCCGACCCGGTTTGTTCTCAGTATGGTCCTCAACGGCTTGCAGTTCGCCATCAGTTTGCTCGTCTGGGCGGTGCTGTTGGCATTTTTGGGCGATCTCATCTTCAAAATTAATGTCCCCTTTGTTGTCGCCATCCGAATTATGTTTCTAACCGCCGCGCCGATGGTTTTCGGCTTTTTCGTGTTGATGCCTTATTTAGGCCTGACCATTCAGAAGATTCTCCAGGTCTGGAGCCTGCTAATCACCATCCAGATTGTGAATTTTCAATTCGGCACCAACATATTTGAGTCGCTGGTAGTGGTCGGCCTGGGCTGGCTGCTGACGGTGCTGCTGAACAGCACCATTGGCCGTCCGGTTACCGTCATCCGCGACGTTATTTGGAAAAGGTATATCGGCACCACCTTGCAAGCCAATGTTGATGAGGTCTATCGGCGCATTGCCCGGCAGAAAGTCGAAAGCATAACCCAGCAAGAATTGGAGGCACGCGGTGGTTGATTTGATTCTGCTCCTGATTATTGGCGTGCTTCTGTTTTTCTTGATTGTAGCCACAATGGCCCCTTTAGAGTCTTTAGGCTGGTATGCCGGCTGGATCGGCGAAAAAGTAGACGACGCACATACGCTCGATGTCCTGTCTGAAGTAGAAGCCACTAAGGAACCGCTGCCGGCTGAGCTGGATCATTACATTGTTTACCTATCCGGGATTGGCTCGTTTACCGGCAGTTCGGTTCCGATGGAGGAGCTGCCTTTTTTGGCCGCGCTACAGGCCAATTTGCCGGGCAGCATTGTCATCAACGATGTTTTTCCTTATTCGGTCACCAACGTTGGCCTGACCGGCGAGCGGCTGATGTCCAGAGCCTGGCAACGGATCGAAGCGATGCGCCCGGTTAATCCCAGCTCGGCCTGGCTTTACCTGGTTGTCGTCCGTAATTTGTTCCAGGTAGCCGTCTCGGCCGACAAGCGGTATGGCCCGGTTTATAACCTGGGAGTGGCCAAAGAAGTGTGGCGAACCTTACTGCGCCACGGTTACCGGCCCGGCAGCCATAAACCGGTCACCCTAATTGGAACCAGCGGCGGCGGGCAGGTCGCGGTTGGCAGCGCCACTTACATGTCATATATCTTGGAAGACACCCCTCTGCGCGTCATCTCGATGGGCGGCGTAGTTTCTTCAGATGAAGGGCTGCTGCATGTGGATCATTTCTATCATCTATACGGCACTCTGGACAGTACCCAGGCATTGGGAGAAAAAGTGTTTCCGGGCCGCTGGCCAGGTGCAGTCAATTCGGCCTGGCATAAGGCCGAAGCAGCCGGGAAGATCACCATGATCGAGTTAGGACCGTTTAGTCACACCGGGCCGGGCAGTATGTTCGATCAGGGCAGTGTGCTGCCGGATGGGCGTCGTCATTTTGATGTGTCGTTGGAAAAGCTGACCAATGTCCTCGTTACCTTTTACGATCGACCGCCAGTCGAGCCGCCGGTCGCTAACGGCCAAGCGGTTGCGGTCAGTGAAATGGCGGTGACGGCGGATGTGGCTGCGCCTGAAGCGATGCAGCCGGATGAGGATAGTTAGAACATAGTTCATGGTTTGCCTGCGGCTTAAGGCTGCCTTATGGATAAAAAGATTACCGTTTATACCAAAAATCAATCCTCAGCGAATGAAGCGCAACGTAGGCTTGACAAGCTAAAGATGCTGCTGCGCCTGGTCATCGGCGGCAGCGCTGAGACAATGGACGAGCTTATGCGCCGCGTCCAGGAGCAACAGCAGCGAATTGATTCAAACCCTGCCGGCGGAATGACCATCATTCCCCATAATGAAACTGATCTCGATCGGCTGCGTTACGCGCTACTGGGCCTCTTATTTGAAACGCCGGATCGCCTGGTTAGCCGTATATCGAGCTTGCAAGAGAAAACACGCCAAACTACAAACCGCATTGATAGCATCTTTCGCCCGTTCACCAATAGTTTCCTGGTGCGACCGGTACGACGGCGTTACAAAGAGAGAGTCGCCAAGCTTAATACCATCATTAACGATTTAATCGATACCGGCCGGACTGAAGCCATGGTCGGACGACGACTGGCGCGAGATACGTTTGAGGCGGCCATCGATGAACTCTTTGATTACGTGGCTCAAAACCCGGAGCTGCGCCAGATTGTGCAGCAGCAAAGCATAGGGATGACCGAGGAGGTCGTCGATCAGCTCAGAGATCGGGCGGCGTCTGCGGATATGCTGGTTGATCGTATCGCCAGGACCATCTTGAGACGCGGCTCGTCGCCGGCTGAGGTGGTTCCCCCCGATCTTACAAAGCACCTCGATGAATAAACCATTCCAGCCAGGACAATATGCCGGATTTGTCAGCCGATTTATCGCCTTTACCATTGATATGGTCATTATTAGCCTGATCAGCTTTTTGTTTACGGTCTTTGTCGGTCTCATTTCGAACTTTTTTGGACTGGATACAAGCTATGTTGACCTGGTTGGCGAGTGGTTTGTTACCGGACTTCAACAGCTTTTGGTCACGGCCGGCGCCATGTTTACCGGCGTATTTAGCCTGGCTTATTGCCTGTTTTTCTGGGTCCTTATCGGCGCCACGCCGGGCAAGCGGTTGATGGGGCTGCGGATTGTCCGGCTCAATGGCCAACCCCTGACGGTTGGCTTAGCTTTGCTGCGGTATCTGGGCTATTGGCTCTCGTTCTTGCTGCTATGTCTCGGCTATGTCTGGATTATTATCGACCCGCGCCGGCAGGGCTGGCACGATAAACTTGGCCGCACCGTTGTGATTTACGACCGGTAGGGTTGTACAAATGACCCAGTCAAATTCGGACATTCGTCCTAACCCAATACCCACTATATAGTCGATGTATTTATCACCGTTTTGGTGTAGATTTTGGGGTGGAGGAAGTAACCTTTTTTATGGATATTTCACTAACCGGAATTCTGTTTTTTGTCTTCATTGTCTTTGTGGTCATTCTGCCGGCGCTGCGGATACGCGGTTTGGCCGTGGCTCGACAGGGATCGATTCGCGCTCTGGAGCAGAAGCGGGGCAGCCGGGTCATCGTGCTGATCCATCGCCAGGAAACGGTGGGTTTGTTGGGTTACCCGATCTTTCGTTATATTGACATCGAGGATAGCGAGCAGATTCTGCGGGCAATCAAACTGACCGATGCCGAGGTGCCCATCGACCTGATCTTGCACACGCCGGGCGGGCTGGTGCTGGCCGCCGAGCAAATTGCCCACGCCATCTCGCGCCATCCGGCCAAAGTGACGGTTTTTGTCCCTCACTATGCCATGTCGGGGGGGACGCTGCTCTCCTTGGCCGCCGACGAGATTATTATGGATGAGAACGCGGTTCTGGGCCCGGTTGATCCCCAACTGGGTGGACAGCCGGCGGCCTCGATTTTAGCGGTGTTGGACCAGAAGGCGATTGATAAAATAGACGATCAAACCCTGATTTTAGCCGATATGTCTCGCAAGGCCATCAATCAGGTTAAAGCTACCGTCACTGAAATTCTTGAGCATCATCCCAACATCGATCGGCCCCAGGCCGAAAAGATGGCTACATTATTAGCCACCGGCACTTGGACCCACGATTATCCCATTTCGGTGGAGGAAGCCCAAGAAATGGGCTTGCCGGTGAGTACAGATATGCCCAAAGAGGTTTACCAATTGATGGACTTCTACGCTCAAACCCAGCAAAAACGGCCCAGCGTTTCCTACATTCCCACGCCTTATCAGCGACCCAGCACGTCAAAAGAGAGTTAAAAGGCTAATCTCATTATGCTCGACGGTCTTCAGCAAGTACTTTCCAATATTATTCAATCGGCCATGACGATGGGGTTGATCGTCATTGTCTTGTGGATCATTCACATCGTTGATACCTGGCTTCTACAGGGCGGTCTGAAACAACGTTTCGGGATTCGACCTCGCGCCGGATTTAATCCGTTAAGCTTTTTAATTGCGCCACTGCTGCACGTCAATTTTGGTCATTTAATCGGCAACAGTATTCCGCTGTTTATTTTGGGGGCCTTGGTCTTGGTGCAGGGACAGGTCGCGTTTTGGTTAACAACCCTATTCGTGATGCTGGTGGCCGGCTTGGGCACCTGGTTTCTGGGCCAACCGAACAGCCTACATGTCGGCGCTAGCGGGGTTATTATGGGCTATTTTGGCTTCATCCTGGCCAGTGTTTTCTTCAGTCCTGATCTGGCCGCCATCGTGGTGGCCGTTATTGTAGTTGTGCTCTACATCGGCTTGATTTGGCAGCTCTTACCCAAGAAGGGTGTCTCCTTTACCGGCCATCTGTTTGGCTTCCTGGGCGGAATTTTGGCAGCGTGGGTTGCGTTTCTGTTGGTGAGTTAGTAATATAACTGCGCGTACTGCATCCGTGATAAGCGCCACGTCATCTCATTAATGCGGGAGATGACCCAGGCGATTAAATAAAATCATCTTTTACTATAGAAAGGATATTTCATCATGGCAACTCTAACCGTATTAAAATTCGAAACTGCCGGCGGCGCCGATACCATGCTCGAAACGCTCAAAGCGTTGAGCAAGCAAGAATTAATTAAGATCCACGACGCCGCCATTGTCACCTGGCCGGAAGGCAAGAAAAAACCCAAGACCCAGCAGTTGGTTAACTTGGCCGGCGCCGGCGCGTTAAGCGGCGCTTTCTGGGGGATGTTGTTTGGCCTTCTCTTCCTGGTGCCCTTGTTTGGAATGGCCCTCGGCGCGGCGATGGGCGCTCTGTCCGGTTCTTTGGCGGACTTTGGTATCGATGATGAGTTCATCAAATCGGTTCGTGAAAAAGTAACCGAAGGTACCTCCGCCCTCTTTTTGTTGAGCAGCGACGCCGTCCTGGACAGAATTAAAGACGCGGTCAAAGACCAAAAATTCGAACTGATTGCCTCCAACCTCTCCAAAGAAGAAGAAACCAACCTTCTCAACGTGTTTGCTGAAGAAGAAGAAGAGGCCTAAATCGGCTGTAAACACCTGTATCAGAATTAATGGACGGAATTAAGTCCACAGATACAGAACTTACGTAGTTAAGAACGCTTGCCACGAATTACACGGGTTTTCATAGATTATGATATCTTTCGGGCGAATTCGTGTAATTCGTGGCTAATTTTTAAATAATAGCAATGCAATGGCGCTAACCTAATGGGCAGTAAGATGTAGGCAGTAACGGTTTTGTCCCCTAATCCCTACTCCCTACCCCCTACTCCCCCGATAAGAAAGCTCTAGTTGATATGAATAACTCAGATACCCTGCAAAGCCTGCTCACCCACTTATCGGGCCAAGGCAACAAAGAGTGCCTGCTCGAACTGCACCCGGAGGGTATCACCCGCTGGTCATGCGCCGACGTGGCTCAGACCGCCGAGCGGCTGGCCCGGGGTCTGGTGGCCGCCGGCGTCAACCCGGGCGACTATATTCCCATTCTGGCCACCAACCGCGCCGAGTGGCCCATGGCGGCGCTGGCTATCCTGGGCGCCGGGGCGGCCGTCTCGCCGCTCGATACCCAGATCAAAAGTGAGGCCCTGGGCCGCATTTTAGTCGACAGTCAGGCCCGATTTATCTTCACCACCACCGACTATGTTAACCGGCTGCGCCAGCTTGACCCCCAGGGGCAGCTCCGCCCCATCTTATTCGATGTCGGCGCGGATGATGAGCGCGGCTGGAGCGCTCTGCTGACCGATGACCCGACCGTCGCCCTGCCGGCCGTTACGCCGGACGATCCGGCGGCGTTATTCTACACCTCCGGCACGACGGGCGTCCCGAAGGGCGTACCCCTCACCCATCGCAATTTGGTCTTTCAAATCGAGTCAGTCAAAGCCGTCGATTTGGTGCAGCCGGATGATCGCATATTGCTGCCGCTGCCGATGTACCATGTCTACCCCTTTACCGTGGGCACGCTCATCCCCCTCGCCTTCGGGGTGCCGATTATCCTGCCTCAATCCCTGACCGGCCCTCAAATTATCCGGGCTTTGCAGGAGGGTGAGGTGACCATTGTCATCGGTGTGCCGCGCGTTTACCGGGCCGTGTATGATGGTATTGAAGCCCAGGTTGCCGCTCAAGGGAAAGTGGCTCTCAAAGCCTTCCAAGCCAGCCTGGCGACCAGCATTCGCCTTAGACAAAGGTTCGGCTCGCAAGTGGGCCAGCTGATGTTTGGTCCGATCCGCAGCCGCATCGGGCCCAATTTGCGGCTGCTGGCCTCCGGCGGCTCAGCTCTGGCGCCCGACCTGGCCTGGAAACTGGAGGGGTTGGGGTGGCAAGTAGCCATCGGCTATGGCCTGACCGAAACCGCCCCCATGCTGACCATGAACCTGCCCACGGCCGGGATACCCAAGTTAGGTAGTGTGGGTCCCGCTTTGCCGGGCATCGAGCTGCGCCTGGCGCCCACCGATGCGGCCGATGATGAGGCCGGCTCCGCCGCGCATCCGGCCGGGGAGGGCGAAATTCTGGCTCGAGGGCCCAGCGTCTTCACCGGGTATCGCCAACTGCCGGAGCAAACCGCCCAGGCCTTCACCGACGATGGCTGGTTCCGCACCGGCGACCTGGGCTATTTTGATGACGGGGGGCATCTGTATATTAGCGGGCGAGCCTCGACCCTGATTGTGACCGAAGGCGGCAAGAACATTCAGCCGGAACCGGTCGAGGAGATTTACCAGAGCCATACCTTCATCCGGGAAATCGGCATTTTGGCCGACGACAACAAGCTGGTGGCCTTGATTGTGCCGGAAATCGAGGAGATCAATTGGCACCGCAATGGCGACGTCGAGCGGGCCATTCGCGAGGCGGTCAATGAGCAGGTCCAGGCCGTGGCCTCCTATCAGCGCCTCAACGATTACGCCGTTACCGATGTGCCGCTGCCCCGCACCAATTTGGGCAAAATTCAGCGCCATACCCTGGCCGACTATTATCATCAGGCCAAAGCGGGCGCCATCCAAACCACCCCGGAACAGAGCACCCCTTTGGCCATAGCTGATATGGCCGAGAAGGATCAGCTCCTTTTGGCCGATCCCCTGGCCCATCAGGTCTGGAACTGGCTGGCCGAGCGGTACGCTGATCGACGCTTGACCCTGGACAGCAGCCCCCAACTCGATCTGGGCATCGACTCAATGGAGTGGTTGACCTTGACCCTGGAACTGAGTGAGCGGACCGGGGTCGAACTGAGCGACGAGGCCATTGGCCGCATCACCAATATCCGTGATCTGCTGCAGGAGGTTGAGGACGCCGCCGAAGCCGGGGTGACCAGCCAGGGCAATCCCCTTGAAGACCCCGAGGCCTGGCTGACCGATGAGCAGAAAAAGTGGCTAACGCCGCGCACGATGGTATTCGAACTGCTCGGAGCGCTGCTCTTTTTCCCGATGCGCCTGATCGCCCGCCTTTATTTTCGTCTGACCGCCTATGGGCTGGAGAATTTACCCCGCCAGGGCAACTACATCCTGACCCCCAACCACGTCAGCTTTCTCGACGCGCCCATGATCGCGGCGACCTTGCCCTACTCGCTAACCCGCCAATTCTATTGGGCTGCCTCGACCCAAACGCTCTTTTCCAACTGGATTGTGCGCAGTATCAGTTGGATTTTTCAAGCCGTGCCCATCGAGCATCAACGCAGCGGCGCGGGGATCAGAAACCTGGCCTTGGCCGCGGCCATCCTCAAGCGGCACAAGAATTTGGTCTGGTTCCCCGAAGGCAACATAACCCGCACCGAGGGCCTGCTGCCGTTTCAGGAAGGCATTGGCCTGATCTTAGAAGCCGTGCCAACCACTGTCGTGCCGGTTTACATCAAAGGCGCCCGTGAGGCGCTGCCCCGAGGCGACTGGTGGCCAAAATCGGCGGCCATCACCATCACCTTTGGCCAACCCTGTGATCCGCGCGAGTTGGCCGAACAAGGCCAGGGGGAGAACGGTCCCACGCGCATGGCCCAGGCGCTCCAAGACAAGGTGGTCGCGCTGGGGCAGCCGCCGGTTCAGACCTCGCTGCCCGCGCCCAGCCGCAGTTTGGCCGGCCGGGCCATCATCGAGGCCCTAGCCATTGTCCTGACGTTGGGCTTAGCCTGGCTGGTGATGCGCCGGATTCAGCCCAAATAATGTATCGAATTTATATCGAATATATAATGAAGGAACCCCATTGCGAAGAGGCAAACAATGACCAAAATATTTATCCTTTACACCTCGGCTGGCACGGGCCACGTTAGTGCGGCTAAGGCAGTGGGTGAGGCGTTAGCCCAACATCCCGACGTTGAGGTCAGAGTCGAAGACCTGTTCAACCATATTAATGAAACCGCCCGCAAGACCATTGTCTCCGGCTATAACGAGATCTCGACCAATGCCCAGTCACTCTACACCATGTTTCACTCACGATTGTATAAAGAGAATACGGAAGACGCCCTGAAAATGAACCAGATGTTCACCACGCTGGGGCGTCCCTTTGTGCAGCGGTTCGAGAAGTTTGTGGCCGACTCCGCGCCCGACCTCATTATTAACACGATGCAGTATCCCCTCCATTTGTTGAAGAATTACGCCGAGCAGTCCAACACGCCCGAATATGCGGTCATTACCGATATCTCGGTGCAGACCACCTGGCTGCGCGACAATATGACCGGCTACTTCGTGGCCAGCAACCTGACTCGCGATGTCTTGCTGGCTCGCGGCGTCGATCCGGAGATCATCCACGTTACCGGTATTCCGGTTAAGCTGGAACTGGCCGAAGCAAAGCCGATGGCCGAGATGCGGCGTCGACACGATCTGCCGCTCGATAAGCCGGTGATAACGATCTTTGGCGGCGGTATCGCCACCGACCGCATCCACAATATGGTCAATCGCCTGGTCAAGGCCGACCAGCCGGGGCTATTGACCGTGGTGGCCGGTCGTAACAAAGACCTGCTGGACGCGCTGGCCGACATCACCGCCGGCCCACACATGGACTTTCGCCCCTTGGGCTACATCAATTACGTCGATGACCTGGTCGCGGCCAGCGATTTGGTCATTACCAAGCCCGGCGGCTTGATGACCAGCGAAATCTTGGCCCGCGGCACGCCCACCATCATCATCGATCCGATTCCCGGCCAGGAAGAGTGGAACGCCGATTTTGTGTCCGGTTCAGGCGCGGGTATCCAAATCCGCATGCCGGAGTTGGTCCCCCCCGCCGCGATCGCGCTGCTGGCGCAGCCGGAACGGCTGGACGCCATGCGGGCCCAAGCCCAACTGGTCGGGAAACCCCGGGCAGCCTTTGATGTCGCCGATCAGGTTTTGGCCGACGTAAAAGCCGGCGTCGGGAGAAGGACCAATCGCATCACCAACTGATGGCCGGCAGCTCAGCTTTCCGCCCGATTTCTTGTGGGGCGCGGCCACCTCGGCGTATCAGATTGAGGGGGCCTGGAACGAGGCCGGCAAGGGCGAGAGCATCTGGGATCGCTTCTGCCATACCCCGGGCCGGGTTGAAGGCGGGGCCAGCGGCGATGTGGCCTGCGACCACTACCACCGTTACACGGAGGATGTGGCCACAATGGCGGCGCTGGGGCTGCGCGCCTATCGCTTTAGCTTTGCCTGGACCCGCCTCTTCCCCGAGGGCGACAGCCGGCCCAATCCGGCCGGCTTCGACTTCTACCGGCGCTTAATCGCCGCCCTGCGCCGGCACGGTATCATCCCCGTCGCCACGCTGTACCACTGGGATTTGCCCCAGGCCCTGCAAGACGCCGGCGGCTGGGCCAACCGAGACACCGCCTACCGCTTTGCCGACTACGCTGGGCGCGTCATCGACGCCTTTGGCGCGGACGTTCCGCTGTGGGCCACGCTCAACGAACCGATGCTCATTGCCTTTGCCGGCCATGTACTGGGGACCAAAGCGCCGGGAACGCGCCGTTTTTGGCAGGCGCTGGATATTGTCCATCACCTGCTGTTGGGGCACGGGCTGGCCGTGCAGGCGTTTCGCGACCTGCAGCCGCGTTCGGCTTCGGATTTACCGGCGCCGGGCATCGGCCTTGTCTTGAACGTGCGCCCCAGCCAACCGGCCACCCCCAACCCGGCCGACGTGCGGGCCGCCGGCCTGATGGACCTGCTGACCAGCCGGCTTTATTTCGAGCCGCTGTTTCAAGGCCGCTACCCGGCCGCCGCCTTGACCTTTTTCCGCCGCCGCCTGACCCGGCTCCCTGACCGGCCCGGCGATCTCGACCTCATCAGCCAGCCGCTCGATTTTCTGGGGCTAAATGTCTACAGTCGCGGGCTGATTGGGGCGCGGCCCTGGAACCCGCTGATCAATGTCCGGCAGGTTGCACCGTCAGGCCCGACCACGGCCATGGGCTGGGAGATTTATCCGCCCTGCCTCTACGACGTGGTCAGCCTGGCCGGCCGCTACACCGATATTCCGTTATATATCACCGAAAACGGCGCGGCCTTTAACGATACGGTTCAACCGGACGGCACGATTAACGATCCGGATCGGGTGGCCTATTTGCACGCCCACCTGGCCGAAGCGCATCGAGCCATTCGGGACGGCTATAATCTAAAGGGCTATTTTGTCTGGTCGCTGCTGGACAATTTTGAATGGGAAGAGGGCTACCGGCCCCGCTTTGGCCTGGTCCACGTCGATTTTACCACCTTGCAGCGCACCTGGAAGCAAAGCGCCACCTGGTACCGGGACGTCATCGCCCGCAATGGCCTTCGGGTAAATGGTAAATAGTAACTGGTAATTGGTTATTCAATCTCTAATTACCAGTTACCATTTACCAATTACTAAAATGCAAATGCAGAAACTATTTCATTTACGGTTCTTGGTGACACGAGACGGAGTATACAATGCCGATTGTCTTTGTTCACGGCGCGGGCACGCGAACCTATTACCGCCGCTATGATGTCGATTGGGAGCACGTCGAGCAGCATCTGCGCCACTATGTCGCCCCGGTCATCGCTCCCGATCCGGAGAATGTAGCCATTACCCTGGCCTATTGGGGCGATTTAGGGGTCAAGCTGGCCTGGGATGGGGCAAGTATCCCCGAAGCCCGGATGTTTTCGATGTACAACCATCCGCTGACCTCGCTGATCCGCACCGGTCGCAAACGCCATATTATGATGGAGAGTTGGAACCGCATGGCCGCGCTAGCCGGCCACTACTTATCCCGGATTGTTTCGCTGTTTCGCCGGCCTCACTTCATGCAAACGACCACCTTCATCGGCGATGCTTTTCACTATTTGGCCGTGCGGGGCCTGGCCCCCCAACCCGGCCCGATCCCGGCCCGGGTTTTAGCCGCGCTCGCCGAGGCCCGGCGTAACCAACAGAGTCGCAACGGCGAGCCGCTCATCGTGCTTAGCCACAGTTTAGGCGGTCTGATCCTGTACGATATCTTTACCCACTTTTTGCCCCACATGCCGGCGTATGCCGGCATCCACGTTAACTTCTGGACCTCGATATCCACCCAGATCGGCGTCTTTGAAGAGATGAAGCTCTTCATAGCCAGCGACGCCCGTTACGGCCCCGACCACCCCGTCCCCTTTCCCGACCGCCGCTTTCTAAGCGCCTGGTGGAACGTGTGGGACTCCCACGATTTCCTCAGCTTCAGCGTGCGGGGAATTATTGACGGCGTCGACGATGAGTACTTTAACAGCGGCCTCTCAGTAGCTGGCGCGCACCTGGCCTGCTTGAAGATGTCGTCGTTTTATACGCTGTTTGCGGAGAAGTTGAGGAAGGTTGTTTAGGGAGTAGGAAGACGGGAGTAGGGCGTAGGGAGTAAGTGGAGATAAGGAGATAAGGAGATTTGTAAGCGTAATCTCCCAATCTCTAATGTCTAATCTCTAATCTCCAATTAGATCGTCTAAGGTATTCAATGGCTGATCCTAACAAGAGGAATATATGAACTCGGACATGCTTTTAGTCTTTGCCATTCTGGGGATCACAATTGTGGTCTTTATCTCGGACAAACTGCGGGTCGATATTGTGGCCCTGCTGTCGCTGCTGGCCCTGGTCTTGACCGGTATGATCACCACCGATCAGGCGCTGGCCGGTTTTTCAAACAGCACCGTTATTATGATTGCCGGATTGTTTGTGGTGGGAGCCGGCCTGTTTCGGACCGGCGTGGCCGACTGGATTAGTGGCCGGCTGCTCGATCTGGCCGGCAGCAGCCAGACGCGTCTGATTGTTGTTTTGATGGCCGGAGCAGCGCTTCTGTCGGGCTTTTTGAGCAACACCGGGACCGTAGCCGTTTTGCTGCCGGCCGTGGCGGCGGCAGCCTGGAAGATAGGCACAACACCGACTAAACTACTGATCCCGCTTGCCTTTGCGGCCTCGATGGGCGGGCTAATTACCCTGATCGGCAGCCCCCCCAACCTGATCATCGTCGATGCCCTGGTTGAAGCCGGTGTTCGCCCCTTTGGTTTTTTCGAGTTCAGTTTTATCGGCTTGCCTTTGCTGCTGGTTGGTATCGCCTATTTTCTCCTGTTTGGACGTCAACTCCTGCCCGACCGTAAATCGCAAGAGGCGAACCGCACAAGCGGCTTTTCGTTAGAGGACGTCGTCGAAACGTATCACCTTGGCCAAAACCTGGCCCGTTTGCGTGTCAGACGCCAATCGGATCTGGTCAATAAAACGTTGGGGCAAACCGCCATAGGAGCCAACTTCGGCGTCTCGGTCGTTAGGATCGAGCGCGGCCCGGCCGCCGGTTCTAGCCCCGACACGTTCTTTTCGATGCAGCAGATCCAAGACGGCGTTGGTCGAGTTTTTCAGCCGGAAGCGGAGACCATTCCCGGCGCTGATACACTGATTCAGGCCAATGACATCTTAATGGTCGAGGGCAACCCCCAGGCTATCGAAGAATTAGCCGTTCGGCACAATCTGGGTGTGCAGCCGGCGGATGGGGAAAACGGCAATCCTCAGGGGGATGAACTGCTCTCGCAAGAGATTGGGTTGGCTGAACTCTTAATCACGCCGCGTTCGGAACTGGTCGGCTATACCCTGGCTTCGGCCCATTTTGCCCAAAAGTATAAGGTGCAGGTGCTGGGTGTGTTGCGGCGCGGCAGCCTGATTGACGATCAACCGTCGGCCGATATTAAGCTCACTTTCGGCGATGCCCTGCTGATTCGGGGTAGCTGGCAAGATATTCGGCTGTTGGAAAAGGAAAGCCGTAACTTTGTGGTTGTTGGGCAGCCGGCTGAGTTAGAGCAACCTACCGGCCTCACGCCCCAGTCGACAGTGGCCATAGTGGCGCTGATTGGCATGGTCTTGATGATGCTGACCGGGGTGGTCTCCACGGCTATCGCGGTTATCATCGCCGCAGTTATCATGGTCTTGGGCGGCTGTGTCAATATGGAGCAAGCCTATCGGGCTATCAACTGGGAAAGCGTCATTCTCATCGCCGCCATGCTGCCGATGAGTACCGCCCTGGAGAATACCGGCGGGGCCGAGTTCATCGCCGATGTGATGGTCGGCACTCTGGGCAGTTTCAGTCCTATCGCATTGATGGCCGGTGTTTTTCTATTGACCACCGGCTTTACCCAGGTCATCAGCAACAGCGCCACCGCCGTCCTGGTCGCGCCCATCGCCATCCAGGCGGCCCAAGGCATTGGCGTCAACCCGCTGCCGGTGATGATGATGGTGGTCGTCGGGGCCTCGTCGGCCTTTCTGACGCCCATCGCCTCGCCGGTCAATACCCTGATTCTGACCCCGGGCAGCTACAGCTTTAGCGATTTCCCCAAAGTGGGGCTGCCTTTGATGCTGTTGTTTATGCTCTTCAGCCTGCTGCTGGTTCCGTTTATCTGGCCTTTGTGAGTTCTCTAGGGTGCCGATGTTCCGGGAGCCTGGTGGAACGTCTGGGACTCCCACGATTTCCAATCGTCCAGCCCACTCGCCGGAATGCTACCTTTGCACAAAGCAACCCCCAATCGCAAACCTTAAAACCCAAAAGTACCTTGTCAAAAAAGTTCACTCAAGCCCGCTCTTGCAACCTATGTAACAACTTTGCGATCAACCGGTATTATTTGGTTATTGAATTTGGCGGCCAACTATGCTACGCTCTTAACATTTAAGACTTGATGAGAGGTTAGGAACGCGTGGTAACCTTGGTCGGGCAGTTACGCAATACTATAGATTCTACCTACGGCAGCGTTATCAACTTCTGTTTGTACCAGCGCATCACAGACTATCGTGGTGCGCTTTTTATTTTAGCCACAGGGAGGCATACTGCATGAAACCCCAACCCCGCTACCAACCCGGCGACCGCATTGGCGGGCGCTATGAAGTGTACCAGGCCCTGATGGGCGGCATGGGCGAAGTCTACCTCTGCCTGGATTTAGAGGAGATGGCTCCCTACGCCCTCAAGACCTTTCAGCAGCGCTATCAATCGAGCACATTGCGCCAAGCCTTTGAGCAGGAGGTGGCGACCTGGGTGGGCTTGGAAAAGCACCCCAACATTGTCCGCTGTTTCCATATGGATACGCTCGACAATCAGCCTTTTATGGTGCTCGAATGGATTGCCGGGGAGGAGGGCAAAGGGGCCGACCTGCGGGGCTGGCTGCGCCACGGCCCACTTGATCTGAAGACGGCGCTGGAGATCACCCTCGATGTAGTCCGCGGCCTGATCCACGCCCAGGCGAAGCAGCCGGGGTTGGTCCATCGCGATTTGAAGCCGGAGAATATTCTGGTGGCGCAGGGTGGGTTGGCCAAGATCACCGACTTTGGCCTGGCTCAGATTGTGGAGAGGGCGGGGTTGGAGGTGGAGGCCCTCCCCCTAACCCCCTCCCAAAGGGAGGGGGAACAGGCTTCCCCCCCAGCGGGGCCTGTCCTGAGCGAAGTCGAAGGGGGGATTGAGGGGGGGCGACAATCGCTGGTCAAGCAAGGTGGCATCGCCGGGACGCCGGCCTACATGGCCCCGGAGCAGTGGCGCGGCGAGGCCCTGGATGCGCGGACCGACATCTACGCCGTGGGCTGTATTTTGTATGAGATGCTGACCGGCAACTGGCCCTTCCGGGTCGATTTTACCCGGACCACGCCGCAGCAGTGGCTCAGCGCCATGCAGCACCACCACGAACATGAGCCGCCGCCGGACCTGCCGCTTGACTTACCCGGGGCTATGGGCCGGCTGATCCAAGCCTGCCTGGCCAAAGCCCCCGCCGACCGCCCCCATGAATTGGGGGTTCTGTTGGATCGGTTGAGCAGCCTGTACGAAGGGCAGATTGGCCGGCCCCTACCTAGCCGTCCCCAGGTTACCGACTTTACCGCTGGTGATTACAACAATCGGGCTGTCACCTACAATAACCTGAAACATTACGACGAGGCCTTGGCCGACT
>JAGRCC010000400.1:1023-42384 GCA_020433785.1 Anaerolineae bacterium | reverse complement strand
ACATCTCGCTAGCGGAGTACGATGATCGATTTGCCAGAAAGGACATTTCGCTAGCGGAGTACGATGAATTTTTGCCAGAAGGGACATTTCGCTAGCGGAGTACGATGAATTTTTGCCAGAAGGGACATCTCGCTAGCGGAGACCACTAAATTTTTACCGGAAAGGGCATCTCGCTAGCGGATACCACTAAATTTTTGCTGGAAAGGGTATCTCGCTAGCGAAGTACGATGAATTTTTGCCGGGAGGGGTATTTCGCCGGCGAGAAATGTATTTTTGCCGCCGAAAAGAGGTATTTGTAGCGGAGAACGATGATTTCGGTTGTGTTCACATTTGCCTAAACGATGAGGGGTGATGTCATTTCGAGCGAGGAATGCGCGAGAAATCCCCGCCAACGACCGGTTGCAATCGAAAGTTGGTAGAGATTTCTCCTCGCAAGCTCGTCGAAATGACATGCAAACCCGAAATATCAACAGAACCTTATCATTTTTTGAATTGTTATCATGCCGCGTGCCGAACCGGACACACCCCATAAGCGGTGTACCCTCCAATGTTTGGATTTGGATTCCAAGCTGGCGGGCTTGACCGCTTTGATTGAAGGTTGGCAAAGGTGGTGAACAGCATTTCCAAAGCCGTTTGAATCTCTAAGCGGGCCAATTTAGCGCCGGGACAATGGTGGGGACCAAAGCCAAAGGCGAGATGTCGATTTGGTTGGCGCTGCGGATCGAGCGTATCAGGATGGAGAAAATAATCGGGGTCGCGATTGGCGGCTTCCAAAAAGAGCATAATTTTGTCGCCGCGTCGAATGCGATGGTTGCCGGGAAACTGCCCGGACAGATCGACATCTTGGGTAGCCTGTCTAAACAGGTAGCGGGTTGGCGTAACCATTCTCAGTAGCTCTTCGGTCAACTGTTTAGAGATCGTGGGGTCTGCCTGAAACGCTTCGCGCCACGTTTGCCAGTGGGGGATGAGCATCGGAATGCCATTGCCGATTAACTTTCGGGTGGTCCCTCGACCGGCTCCGAAAACCATCATACAATTGGCGATTATTTCATCGTCGTTGGCAAAGACGTCGTGGGGCTTAAGAAAAGCGCTGATCAGATCCGTTGTCGGAGTTTGTCTCTTTTGGGCAAGTAATTTATGAAAATAATCACCCAACCGATCAATATCCCGAATATCAACGCGCAAATAGCCGCTGGTGACATCCCCATGCGTATCAGACCAGGCTGACAGTTGCCGTAAAGTTTCGAGGTTAGCCGGGGAAAGCCCTAATACGTGCGCAATGACCAAAAGCGAAAGCGGCGCGGCGAAGTCATCGACTAAATCGAATTCAGACTTGTCACGGATATTTTCAAGCAACGATGTCACTACCCGGTGTACATGCGCTGGAAGATCTTTTTTCATCCGGGCTAATTGATGCAGGATAATGTTTTGCACCTGTCGATGAAAGTCACCATCGGCAAAAATTATCTGTTTATTGACCGACGTTTCCCAAAATGGGGGTTTTGCGCCCCGTTTTGGGTTCGGCTGACCAAAGTTTAACTCTGATGAAAACCGGGAGTCACTTAAAATTTCCATTATGGCTTTATGGCCGGTTACTAACCAAGATTGGCTCATCGAGTCGTAATAGAGGGGGTCTTGAGACCGTAAAGCAGCATACAGACCGTGCGGGTTTTGATAGGAGCGTATCAAGTTAGGAAGGTTGAAATCCGCAGAGTTAACCATAACGACTATCCTTTTGAGGGCGATTGGCCCTATCCTTTCAACAGCTTAAATTATTGAGACGATACAATTGCCCTATCATAAAGTGAGATCATCAATTAAGCAACAGCTATCCTCAACAGAGAGAAGACTTTCAGGATTGTGGAGAAAATATGTACCGTCGGCATCAGACGCTTGTTGATCTACTACAATATCGGGCCGAACAGCAGCCCACTCAAACCGCCTACACCTTTCTACGCGATGGCGAAGTTGAAGAAGCCAGCATAACCTACCAAACCCTCGATCAGCAAGCGCGGACTATTGCTGCTCATCTACAAAGTCGCGGCCAGGCCGGGGATCGCGTCTTACTGCTGTTTCAGCCAGGGTTAGATTACATCGCGGCCTATTTTGCTTGTTTGTACGCCGGCATGATCGCTGTGCCGGCTTATCCGCCTCACCCCAAGCGGCCTCTAGCACGCTTAGAGGCTATCATCAATAACGCTGAACCTAAATTCTGTTTGACCCAGCAAAAGCTATGGCAGAAGATCAATCCACGTTTAAGCCAAATTCCGGCGATGACGCAGATGATCGCTTTGCCTACGGATACACTTGGCCCAATGCCAGTCGATGGCTGGCGTTCTCCGCATATGAGCGCCGGGACGACAGCCTTTCTGCAATATACCTCTGGCTCAACCGGGACACCCAAAGGGGTAATGGTTAGTCATGGGAATTTACTTCATAACCAGCAAGTGTTAGCCGACACTTGTTGCCATACCGCAGAAACCATCTTCGTTGGTTGGCTGCCTTTGTTTCACGATCTAGGGTTGATCGGCAATGTGTTGCAGCCGCTGTATCTGGGGATTCCATGTACGCTTATGGCCCCGGTAGCCTTTCTTCAGAAACCCATTCGCTGGCTCCAGGCCATCTCGGATTATGGGGCGACGACAAGTGGTGCTCCCAACTTTGGTTATGAATTGTGTCTCCAAAAAATCACACCAGCCCAATGCACTAATCTCGATTTGAGCCGTTGGCAAGTCGCCTTTAACGGAGCCGAACCGGTTAGAGCTGAAACCTTAGAGCGTTTCAGTAATACCTTTGCTCCTTACGGCTTTCGTCCTCAAACTTTTCACCCTGGCTATGGATTGGCCGAGGCGACATTAGTTGTCTCTAGCGGGTTAAATACGGAACTGCCGATTCTCTATTCTGTTGACAAAACGGCCCTGGCCCAAAACCAGATTGTGCCGGAGAGCGGACCCGAAGCCCAGGCATTGGTTAGTTGCGGATACAGTTGGATAGGCCAACGGATAGTGATTGTGCAGCCGGAAACGTTAACCCGCTGCCCGGATCTTCAGGTCGGCGAGATTTGGGTCTCCGGGTCTAGTGTCACTCAAGGGTATTGGCAACAACCCCAAGAAACAGAACGCACTTTTCACGCTTATGTGGCCGATACGGGCGAAGGTCCATTTTTGCGCACCGGCGATTTGGGTTTTCTGAAAGAGGGAGAGCTGTTTGTTACCGGTCGGCTTAAAGATCTCATCATCATTCGTGGCCAGAATCACTACCCGCAAGATATAGAATTGACGGTGGAACAGTGCCATCCGGCCCTTCAACCCGGTGGTGGCGCGGCGTTTTCGATAGAGGTAGATGGTGCGGAGAGGCTAGTTGTGGTCCAAGAGATCAAGCGGAGTGAGGTACGAAAATTCAAAGCAGACGAGGTGTTCGACCACATTCGGCGGACGGTATTTGAGACCCACGACCTCCAGGTTTACACCATCGCCCTCCTAAAGCCGGCTACGATTCCCAAAACATCAAGCGGCAAAATTCAGCGGCGGGACTGCCGCGAGAGTTTACTCAACGAGACCTTAAGCGTCTTGAATCTGAACACGCTATCCGCTCAACCGTCCGCATCAGCCACAGATCGCCAACAGGAGTCTATCTCATCGCCCACTACAACCGACACCGTTGAGCAATGGCTTATCGATTGGCTGAGTCGCAAATTAGGGGTTGGCCCACAAACAATTAGCCCTAAAAAAGCATTGGCCGATTATGGTTTGGATTCGCTCATGGCTGTCGAATTGGCACAAGCCCTGGCCGAACGGTTCGATTGGCAGGATAGTGATCTTGACTCGACGTTGGCCTGGAACTACCCTACACTGAGGGCTTTGGCCGGCTATCTGGCTAAGGGACCTCACCGGCTGGCCGAACCAAACACGTTACCATCTTCTCCTCAAGTAAGCCGACGCGATAAAAATCCGGCACCACAAACCCTAAACGAGCCGATTGCGGTTGTGGGCATGGCCTGTCGTTTACCAGGCCGTATCGACAGTCCAACCGCCTTCTGGCAGTTACTTATCGATGGTGTTGATACGGTCACCGAAATTCCTGCCGCGCGTTGGGCTGTCGATGCGTTTTACGATCCGGATCCGGAAGCGCCGGGCAAGATGTACACCCGCTACGGCAGCTTTTTAGACAACGTTGATCGGTTCGATACGCACTTTTTTGGGATCGCTCCTCGCGAAGCCATCGGCATGGATCCTCAACAACGTCTGTTATTAGAGGTCAGTTGGGAGGCTTTGGAGCACGCCGCACTATCTCCGGAGCGATTGCGGGGCAGTCAAACCGGCGTCTTTATGGGCCTGTGTAGCGATGATTATGCTAAGCTCAGCCTCAACTCTGGCGATCCGGCCACAATCGATGCCTACAATAGCCTGGGCAATGCCCATAGCGTGGCTGCCGGGCGTCTATCTTATGTCTTGGGGCTGCAAGGCCCAACCATGCAGGTCGATACGGCCTGCTCCTCATCGTTGCTGGCTGTCCACCTGGCTTGTCAAAGTTTGCGAACCGGTGAGTGTGATTTGGCCTTGGCCGGGGGCGTCAACTTGATCCTGGCACCTGAGTCAACCATTGGCTTGTGCAAAATGAAAGCTTTATCTCCTGATGGTCGGAGCAAGAGCTTTGATGCCGCTGCTGACGGTTACGGTCGAGGAGAGGGCTGCGGGGTAGTGGTGTTAAAGCGGTACGCGCAAGCACTGGCCGATGGTGACAATATCCTGGCTCTCATTCGCGGATCGGCGGTTAACCATGACGGGCAAAGCAACGGCTTAACGGCACCCAACGGTAAGGCGCAGGAAAAAGTCATTCATCAAGCCTTGACCCAAGCCAATGTCCAGCCGACAGATATCGATTACGTTGAAACGCACGGAACCGGCACGGTTTTAGGCGACCCGATAGAGGTTTTGGCCTTGAATGCGGTCTTGGGGCAAAAGCGCAACACGCCGCTCCTCATCGGCTCGGTCAAGACCAACATCGGCCATCTGGAAGGTGCTGCCGGAATTGCTGGACTCTTGAAAACAATTTTGCTCTTGCACCATGGTCAAGTGCCGGGCAATCTGCATCTTGACACCCCAAATCCCCACATTCCCTGGGATCAAATAAACCTACAAGCCCCCACCAAGTTAACGCCCTGGCCAAACAATCAAGCACCCCGCCTCGCCGGAGTTAGCTCTTTTGGCTTGAGCGGCACCAACGTCCACGTCATAGTGGAATCAGTCCCGAATGAGGCCGGAGAAGCCGCAACGTATCCTTTAAAGTCGGACGCGCGGCCCCATCAGCTACTAACCTTGTCAGCAAAAACGGAGACTGCTTTGCGTGCTTTGGCAAGTCGCTATGAACACTACCTGGCTAATCAGCCTCAGGTAGATATAGCCGATATATGTTTTACAGCCAACACCGGGCGCTCTCATTTTGAACATCGCTTGGCCCTCATCGCCCAAACAAACGAGCAACTACGCCACCAACTGCACACCTTCGGCACCAGTCAGCCAAGCCAAGATGGGAGCAGTGGGCAAATACACCCCTTACATCGCCCTAAAGTTGCCTTTCTCTTCACCGGTCAGGGATCGCAGTATGTCGATATGGGGCGGAAGCTCTATGAAACCCAATCCACATTTCGCCAAACCCTGGATCGCTGCGCTCAAATTCTCGACGCTTATCTCGATATCCCTCTGTTGCACCTACTCTTCTCTAATCCGCAAAAACACAATCTCCAATCTCCAATCCCCAATCCCCAGTCTCCAGTCTCCAATCTCCAGTCTCTAATCTCCCAAACCCTCTATACCCAACCGGCTCTTTTTGCTCTGGAGTACGCTTTGGCTGAACTGTGGCAATCGTGGGGCGTCCGACCAGATTTTGTTATGGGGCATAGCTTGGGGGAATATGTAGCCGCATGTGTAGCCGGGGTTTTTAGCTTGGAGGACGGGTTGAAGCTGGTTACTGCTCGCGGCCGTCTGATGCAAGCGCTGCCGCAAAACGGATCGATGGTCGCGGTCATAGCGGATGAAAGACGCTTGGCTGAAATCATTGCCCCTTATTCCGACACCATTTCTATTGCGGCGCTCAACGCCCCACAGAATAGTGTCCTTTCCGGCGAACAACAAACGATGCAAGTTGTGATCGAGCACTTAACTACTGCCGGTATAAAAACTACGCCCTTGACCGTTTCCCACGCTTTCCACTCGCCTTTGATGGAGCCGGTGCTTACCGAATTTGAACAAATCGCTGCTGAAATCAGCTATAGCCCACCCCACATTGGGCTTATCTCGAATGTGACGGGGCGGCGCGTAAGCAGCGAAGTCTATGACTCTACCTATTGGGTCAACCACATCCGCCAAACGGTTCGCTTTGCGCAGGGGATGGAGACCCTGGCGCAAGCCGGCGTCGATACCTTTATTGAAGTTGGGGCAAAGCCAACTTTATTAGCCTTGGGACAGCAATCTCTGGCCAATACCTCTGCTCTCGATACACAACCCCTAACCCGCAAGAAGCTCTGGCTACCGAGCCTCCGCCAGGGTAAAGATGATTGGCAACAGATATTGACGAGCTTGAGCCAAATTTATGTGCAGGGTTTGGATATAGAGTGGCACAATGTTGCGCCGAACAGCGAGACTGAGGGGCATCACAGCCGACGCAGAATAACGCTACCTACCTATCCGTTTGAGCGCCAACGGTATTGGGTATCTACGAGTCAGTCCCGTCTTAGCCATCAGGCGATGCCGGTCAGTGCCGTCATCGAGGCGATCCAACAGGGCGACTCAGCACAACTCGTCGCGCTGTTGACCCAGATGGACGATTTCAGTGCTGAGGAAACCCGTCTCTTACCCAAATTGCTTGAGCGGCTGACCCACTATCATCAGCGGAGTCTATCAAAGCAAGCTGAGGATTGGACTCAGTGGCTGTATCAGATCGTCTGGCAGCCTCAACCTCGGTGGGGCTTACCACCTGATTATCTCCCGCCTATCGAGCATCTATCGTCACGTAAGACCGCTTTGGCAGTAGACGGATTAGAGCAGGTGGATATGGCTACCTATCTAACCGTCTTAGCGCATCTGGAAGCGATTAGCCTTGATTATGTAGTTCAGATGTTGTACGAATCAGAACTGCCCTTTCAGGCCACTACACTTTGGAATTTCGAGAAAATTACTGAGCAACTAGCAGTTATACCTCAATATCATCGCCTGCTATCTCGTCTGTTGGCGATGTTGGTTGAGGAAAACATCCTAGAACCATGCGCCGATGATCATACATGGCGACTCCTCAGAATCCCTGAAAGACCCCAACCGCAAGCCCAAATTGAGACCTTCAAAGAACGTTATGGAACTGTAGCCGAGGCAGAACTGACGCTTTTGGCCCGGTGTGGTCAAAAATTGGCGGAAGTGCTAAGCGGTCAACAAGACCCATTACACCTGCTCTTCCCAGGGGGTGACATGCAGACTGTCGCCCAGATTTACCAAGAGTCACCGGCGGCTATGGTGTTGAACCAGCTAGTGCAGCAGGCGGTATTGGCGGCTGTTGACACCTTGCCGGCTCATCGGGGTATTCGAATTTTGGAGGTCGGGGCCGGAACCGGAGGTGCGACAGCCTGGCTGCTACCTCACCTGCCGGCTAGGCAAACCGACTATGTTTTCACCGATGTCAGCCCTCATTTTGTTAACAACGCCAAAGAAAAATTTTCAAGCTATGATTTTATAACCTACCAAACCCTGAACCTTGAGCAACCCCCAGTCGAGCAAGGCTTCAAACCGGGCTACTTTGACCTCGTTATTGCCGCAAACGTGCTGCACGCCACCCGAGATGTGCGAGTAAGTTTAGACCATATCCGGCAATTGCTCGCGCCGGGCGGCTGGCTCATCATGCTGGAAGGCACAACTCCCCGCCGGAAGTTGGATTTGACCTTTGGCCTGACTGAAGGCTGGTGGCGTTTCACGGATACACGGCGAGACTATCCGCTATTAACGGAGGACGCGTGGCAAGAGGTATTAGGCGAAAGCGAATTTCAGACTACAACCATTGTAGCTGACCCCACGCATTTGGCCGCCCGGTTGGGGCAGTCGGTTATTGTTGCCCAAGCAAGCGAATCGTCTCCGCCCCAACAGGACAGATGGCTGCTCCTGGCCGACGAAACGGGTCTGGGGGCGACGTTGGCTGCCGAGTTACGACAAATTGGCGACCAACCTTTCTTGGTTTATGGCGGCGATCAATTCCAACAACACGATACACAAACTTTTACCATTCGACCTGAACAGCCGGAAGATTATCGACGCCTTTTGTCGAACATCCCCGTTGTCGAGCAAATTATCTATCTATGGGGGTTAGATGCTCCGTCTAACCACAATCTGACTATAGCCAATCTTGATGAAGCCCAACAGCGAGTTTGTGGTGGGTTGCTCAACCTGGTGCAGAGTCTGCTCAAGATGCCTGAGCGGATGCATACATCGAACATGCCGTTACTGTGGGTCATCACCCGTGATGCGCAAGTGGTGTCGTCGGGTGGCGTTAAAGGCAGTCCATCGCTAGCACAGTCACCTTTGTGGGGGCTGAGTCGGGTGATCGCTCTGGAACATCCGGAAATACGGGGTGGCGTTATCGACTTATCTACAGCCAATGCCTCGCAGCAGCAAACCGAAGCGACAGCGGTGCTGGCTGAAGCCAAAAATCCTAATCCTGAATCCCAAATTGTTTTGCGGAATGGGCAGCGTTTTGTAGCCCGACTTGTGTCGGCCTCCCCGGAACAGGTATCAATTCCCCCGAAACTCACGCTTGAGTCTGAGGCTACTTATTTGATCACCGGCGGGCTAGGGGCATTGGGTTTACACCTGGCTCAATGGCTGGTTAATAAAGGGGCAAAGCATTTAATCTTAACCAACCGACAGGGGCTGACAACGCCAATCCAACGGCAAACAATAGCCCATCTGGAGACACAAGGGGTGGTGGTTCACATCGCTGCCGTTGATGTAGCGGATGAAAAAGCGATGGTCGATCTCTTTGACAGCAAGATTAAAGCCGACCTGCCCTTGCGTGGCGTTATACACGCTGCCGGGATTTCCGGCGGTTATCAAATCATCGAAAAGATAGAACCGGCCGATCTTCAAACTGTCATGCGAGCCAAGGTCACAGGGACATGGCTTCTGCATCAATTAACCCAAGAAATGCCCCTGGACTTTTTTGTAAATTTCTCCTCGGGGGCCGCAGTTTGGGGCGGGAAAGGGCAAGGGCATTATGCGGCTGCCAACCATTTTCTGGACGGCCTGGCCCATTATCGACAGAGTTTAGGGTTATCGGGGTTAAGTGTTAATTGGGGAGCTTGGGCTAGCGGCACAATGGTCTCCCCGGAAATGCAGGCCCGATTTGATCAGATCGGCCTCACCCCATTTTCAGCCGAGCAAGCGCTGTTAGCTCTGGAATATTTGATATTAACCAGCGCGGCCCAGATGACTGTCGCCAGGATCGATTGGTCGCGATTTCGAGAAGTCTACGAAGCCAGGGCTAAACAACCCTTGTTAGCTGAAATCGAAAACAACAGGCTGTCAAAATCGCAATTACCATCACCCCAAACCGCACCATTTTTACAAGAACTACAACGCGCACGTGCTGAAGATCGTCAAACGCTCTTGCAAACTTACCTGCAAGATAAAGTCGCCGGGGTGGTAGGGCTATCCGAAGACCGGCTGCCCGAACCGTGGCAAGATTTTGCCGAGTTAGGGATGGACTCTCTGATGCTACTTGATCTAAAGAAGCGGCTGGAGTTAGGTCTCAACATGGATTTGCCGGCGACGATTGGTTTTGAATATTCAACCATTCAAAAGTTAAGCAGACACCTGCTTGAAGAATTTCTGCCTGAACAAATCGAGCTGAGCGAGCAGAAAATCAGCCGAGTACCGATTGAAGTTGTGCTCCGCACCGACACCTTACTGCCCTCATTCGCCCAACAACGCTTTTGGTTTCTCGATCAAATCACCGGCTCTAAAGCAACATACATCATGTCAGCAGCCTTCGAACTCAGGGGATCACTCAACATTGCTGCTCTCTCGTGGAGTCTCAATCAGTTGGTGCAACGGCACGAAGCGCTGCGTACTACGTTTCAAAATTCCGGCGATACATTACACGCAGTCATTTTATCTGATGCTTTATTTTCCCTCTCAATCATCGATCTTCAACATCTGCCTGCCGAGGCGAAGAGCCGAGAGATGGAACGTCTAGCCCGTAAAGAGGCCAATACGCCATTCGATTTAAGCCGGGATTTAATGCTACGAGTCAAGTTGCTACGGCTAGGTCCGGCAGAGCATGTTCTGTTGCTCACCATCCACCACATCGCTGCGGATGGCTGGTCGCTGGGGATATTGGCTCGGGAGCTAAAGCATGGGTACCAGGCGGCTATCGAGCGGCAGCCGATTTCATTACCCCACCTCCCCATTCAATATGCCGATTTTGCCCAGTGGCAGCGACGCCAAGATTTCAGTGCTGATCTGAACTATTGGCAACAGCAGCTTAGAAGTCCTTTACCGGTACTACAACTGCCAACCGATTACCGGCGACCCGCTATTCAGGATCAGCGGGGGGCATCGCTAACCTATTTATTGCCGGTGGAATTAAGCCAGGCACTGAAAACGTTTAGCCAACAAGCAGGAGTCACCCTGTTTATGCCGCTTCTAGCAGCCTTTAGCCTTCTACTATATCGCTATACTGAACAAGAGGACATCGTTATCGGCACGCCCATTGCCGGGCGTAATCGAACTGAAGTAGAACACGTCATTGGGCTGTTTCTCAATACCTTGGCCCTACGGACAGATTTATCGGGAGACCCTACGTTTCGAGAGTTGCTGGGCCGGGTACAGAAGGTTACGCTGGAGGCGTATGCCCATCAAGATATACCCTTTGAACAGATTGTCGAATACCTACAACCTGAGCGTTCTTTGAGCCACGCCCCTATTTTTGATGCCTTTATCAACTTCATTAGTATCCCTAAGTATGACATAACGCTGCCCGATATTTCGACGAGTCGGCTGGATTTGATCGAACCTGAAGCCAAATTTGCCGTGAGTCTCTACATCGAAGAAGGGCACGGTACTTTGCAACTTAGCTTGGTCTATCAAACAGCCTTGTTTGCAGCCGAACGCATGACCTGTTTTATGGATCAATTTTGTTATTTGTTGCAACAGGTTGTCACCAATCCCGAACAGCCTATTACTGCCTATTCGTTGATCACGCCGGAGGTTCAAGCGCTACTGCCCGATCCCCAAATACCGCTACCCGAGCCTGATTACGAACTTGTGACCAAGCTCTTTTTGGACTGGGTCAAAATTAGCCCGGATCAGCCGGCCATTTATCAAAAGGATCGCGTTTGGAGTTACGCCCAGTTAGCAGAGCAAGCGATTAATCTGGCTCAAATTCTCCAAACGCACGGCGTAACGAAAGGCGATGTTGTTGCTATTGACGGGCCACGCAGTTTCGGTTTGATTGCCAGCTTGTGGGGCAGCTTGTTGAGTGGGGGAGTCTTTTTAACCCTGGACGCCAATCATCCCCCTCAACGCCAACACATGATGCTCCAAGAAGCGAAGGTCAAAATTTTGTTGAATTTGCACCCGCTCCCTTCTCCGTGGTCGAAACAATCAATCCAAATCATCGATGTCGATGCCGGCACGGGTCGAGCAAAGGCCGAACAGGCCACAGAAGAATTTGATTGCCCGAAGCTAACCGGAGATGATACGGCCTACATCTTCTTTACCTCCGGTACAACCGGCATCCCCAAAGGCGTCTTAGGTCAGCACAAAGGCTTGTCACACTTCATCCGTTGGCAGCGGGAGACCTTTGCCGTGGAGCCTACCGATCGGATTGCCCAGCTCATGGCGCCCGCCTTTGATCCTTTCTTGCGCGACATCTTTTTGCCGCTCACCAGTGGTGCGACTTTGTATCTACCGGACGAGATCGAGCTACTCGCCCCAGAGCAGTTGCTAACGTGGTTAGACCAACAACACATCACGATACTTCATACCGTGCCTACCCAGGCCCAAAACTGGCTGGCCAATCGTCCTCCGCACGCAACTTTATCAACCTTGCGCTGGGCCTTCTTTGCCGGTGAACCCTTGACCGAGACTCTGGTTCAGCAGTGGCGAACGGCCTTTCCCCGCAGCGGCGAGATTGTTAACCTCTACGGGCCAACCGAAACAACTATGGCCAAGTGCTACTATCACGTTCCTAAACCGGCCTTACCCGGCACCCAACCCGTCGGTCGTCCGCTGCCGGAAACCCAGCTCTTCGTGATGAAAAATGGGCGATTGTGCGGCATAAGCGAACCAGGCGAAATTATCGTGAGAACGCCATTTCGCACGTTGGGCTATTTTAACGCTGCCCAAACCGGTTTTGCCCCCAATCCGTTTCACCAAGATGCCGCCGACCAAATTTATCACAGCGGCGACCTGGGACGCTACCGACTCGATAGAACGGGCCAAGTTGTGCTCGAAATTTTAGGCCGGCTGGATGACCAAATCAAAATTCGGGGCGTCCGTATCGAACCGGCTGAAATCAAAACAGTATTAGACCGGCATGCTGCGGTCAAGAGCAGTGCGGTGAGTGTCCAAAAAACTGAGCAAAACCTCGAACTGATCGCCTATATAGTTCCTAACCAGGCGCAACCGCTCGATGCGAATGAGCTTCGGCGTTATTTAGCCCAATGGCTACCCGGCGCGATGATCCCCAGCCGGTTCATCTTCTTATCGACTTTACCGTTGACGGCAAACGGCAAACTTGATCGCCGTGCGCTACCTATCCCAACCGATGAGCCAAATACCACTTACGCTCCCCCCCGCACACCCACCGAAGAGATTTTGGCGTCAATTTGGCAAGAGGTTTTGGAGTTAGATCGGGTAGGGCGTCACGATAACTTTTTTGAGATCGGCGGGCATTCGCTGCTGGCGACTCGGGTTATCGCCAGAATACGCCAAATCTGCCGCGTCGATCTGCCGCTGCGGAGCTTATTTGAATATCCAACCTTAGCCACTCTCGCTGAAGCGGTGACACAAGCTAAGAAAATCACCTTATCCCCCATCAAACCGATCCCGCGTGATCAGCGTTTGCCATTGTCCTTTGCCCAACAACGTCTGTGGGTGGTGGATCAATTGGAAGGTCCTCAGGCCACCTATAATATGCCGGCAATGCTCAAATTGAGCGGTTCACTTAACATCGCCGCCCTAGCTCGTAGTCTCAATGAAATCGTGCAACGACACGAGATTCTGCGTACCACCTATCAGGCGGAAGGCGGTGAAGCCAGACAAATTATCTATCCCAAAGCGGAGCTAAAGCTGCCTTTGATTGACTTGGCGCATGTACCGAGTCACGTTCAAACCTCTGAACTCCAGCGATTGGCTGAAGCAGAAGCCCGGCGACCTTTCGATTTAAGTCACGATTTGATGCTAAGAGCAAATTTACTTTTCTTGGACCATAATGAATATGTCTTGCTTGTAACCATCCATCACATTGCCGCTGATGCCTGGTCGATTGGGGTGTTGATTCGGGAAATTACCACTTTATACGAAGCTTATGCACAGGGCAAACCCTCACCCTTGCCCACGCCAAAGCTTCAATATGCCGATTACGCCTATTGGCAACGTCAACAGTTCGATCAGGAAAAATTAGCCACGCACTTAAGCTATTGGAAACAAAAATTACGTCATGCCCCGCGTTTAAATTTGCCCACCGATTATCCCCGCCCCACAGTTCGAGCTGCTTACGGGGCGATAAAGCGTTTTACGTGGCCCGCATCGCTGGCAACCGCCCTCAACACGCTGGGGCGTCAAAATGACAGTACGCTTTTTATGGTTCTTTTGACGGCCTTCAAAATCTTGTTAAGTTATCACAGCCAACAAAACGACATTGTTGTAGGGACAGGGGTAGCCAACCGACATCACCCGGATTTGGAAGAATTAGTGGGCTTCTTTGTCAATCAACTTGTGCTGCGAACAGACATCGGAGGCAATCTTGAATTTCAGGAAACGCTTCAACGGGTACGTGACGTCACGCTGGAAGCCTACACTCATCAAGAGTTACCGTTTGATGTTTTGGTCGGCCATTTGGAGCATGACCAGGACTTAAGTCGAACTCCGTTATTTCAGGCGGGACTGATCTTCCACAACCTCAAAGAGGCAACCTTCTCACTTCCTGATCTCACCTTATCCCTGATGGAGGTTGATGTTGAGATTGCTAAGTTTGATTTATTGGTAACGTTGGCCGAGTCGAAACAGGGTTTACAGGGGTATATTCAATATGACGCCCATTTATTTAGGGAGACAACCATTGCAATGTTGGTTGAACAGTATGAACAGGTGCTCCATAAGGTCGTCAATCAACCGGATATTCGATTAGAGTTTTTGCATAGCGCGTTGGCCCAAATGGACCAACTCCAAAATCAACGCCATAAGAACGCCCTTAAAGCGATTGGGCTGCGTAAACTCAAGACCATTGTCAAGAAATAATCGCAACACTCTATTTGTGGACCGAATAAGGACCAGGTCAATATAAATAATCAGCCAAATTGGAGTAGCTTGATATGATGCAGGGTTTTCGACTCTCTCCCCAACAGAGACGAATTTGGTTATCACAACAAAACGATATAAACAGCGTTTCTTTCCCGTGCCAAGCGATGATCCGTCTGTCCGGCACCGTTGACAAGCAGGCCTTAATGACGGCTCTATACCAAGTTATCGAGACCTACGAGATTTTTCGGACGCTATTTCAATGTCTACCGGGAACGACCATCCCCCTTCAGCTTATAGCCGACGATGTTCAGCCATCAATGAACACGATCGATTTGACCCATCTTACCGAGCGGCAACAGCAGGCGCAACTGCGGAACGTGTTTGATGAAACGAAAGCGCAGGCGTTTGATCTTGAAAAAGGGCCCTTGGTGAGGGTAGTATTGTTCACCTTAGCCACCAATGAGTATCGTCTTTTGTTGAGTTTACCGGCGCTCTGTGCCGATATCTCTACCCTACAGACGATTGTTAGCGAACTGGGCCGGGCCTATGCAGCGACCTTGAGAGAAACCGAGCAAACCGGTGAGTTAGATGAAGAGATGCTGCAATATACCGACGTCGCGGCTTGGCTTAACGAGCTACTGGAGTCGGAAGAGACGGCTGAAGGTCGAAGCTATTGGTACAAGCAACGATGGTCAAACGCCCTATCCGTGCGGGTTTCATTTGAAAAGTTTGGGATGAAGACCAGTTCAGCGTTGCCGTTCGAGCCTCAGAGCCTGACGATTCCGATCGATCCAAAAATTGTTCAGCCATTACGGAGAATGGCCCAGCAGCTTGACTCCCCTCTGGCCGCTATAGTGCTGGCTTGCTGGCAAATCCAGCTTTGGCGTCTCTCCGGTCAGACAGAAATTGTCGTTGGTGTAGGCTGTGATGGTCGAAATTACGAAGAATTACAAACCACACCTGGCCCTTTGAGCAAATATGTGCCGGTTTACACTCGTCTCGATGCGCAGCTTGCGTTCGATACCCTGGCGACCACAGTAGCGGAAACGTTAGACGAAAACTACGGTTGGCAGGAATATTTTGATTGGGAGGTTCTGGCAAACGAGTTTAATATCGAGCGCAGCTTCTTTCCCTATAATTTTAACTTTGAGCAAATTCCTTTACCAGAGGTAGTCGAAGGAATTTCCTTATCGATTGACGAACAAGCAACCCTGACCGAACGCTTTAACATTCAGTTGACCCTTATCGAGCAAGGTGAAACCCTGACCTTACGCCTTGCGTATAATGCTCATCTCTTTTTAAGCGATAGTATTCGGATCATGGCGCGTCAATTTTGCGCCCTATTGGCAGCCGTTGCAGCCCAACCGGACACGCCGTTGGGTGATCTATCGATGATGGATGCCCAAGAGCACACCCGTTTGCTGGTTGAATTTAATGATACCCAAACGAACTATCCCGTAGATCACTGTTTCCCCCAGTTGTTTGAGCAGCAGGTCGAACGCACGCCGCAAGCCATAGCTGTTGTTTATGAAGGGCAACAACTTACCTATCAGGAGCTCAACCGGCGAGCCAACCAATTGGCCCACTATTTACGCTCTCTTGGCATTGGATCGGAAACATTGGTTGGCCTTCACCTGGAACGCTCGCTAGAGATGGTTGTGGGATTATTGGGTATCCTCAAAGCCGGGGGGGCGTATGTTCCGCTCGATACGACTTATCCAGCGGATCGATTGGCCTTTATGGTTTCAGATGCACAATTGTCATATGTGATCAGTTATTCGTCGTTATCAACAATAGCGAATGGGGAAGGATCGGTTCTCGAAAGCCCAGACTCGTCCCACGCATTTTTAGCAGAGGGGCAAGCAACCCTCATTGATGTCGAGGCCATAGCAAACGAACTTGGGCGGCAGTCTACGCATAATCCGATAAGCCAAATAAAGCCTGACAATCTCGCCTATGTCATCTACACCTCCGGATCAACCGGCCAACCCAAAGGAACATTGATCCCGCATCGAGGATTAAGCAATTATCTCGCTTGGTGTATCGATGCCTACTATGCCGAGGCAGGCGACGGCGCTCCCGTTAATACGGCCCTTGGCTTTGATGCCACGATAACAAGTTTATTTTCCCCCTTGCTGCTAGGTCAACCGGTAAGGTTGCTGCCCGAGGCCGAGGAGATCGACGCCTTGGCCCAGGCTTTACAAGGGGACAGCCACTTTTCCCTGGTCAAACTCACCCCGGCTCATCTCCAGGCTTTGGGGCAATTAGGGTATCCGGGCCAAAAAACACGTGCTTTTATCATCGGCGGGGAAGCTTTGTTTAGTCACCAACTCGCCGACTGGTATCAACACTATCCCAACCTCAGGCTTGTGAATGAATACGGCCCAACCGAGACCGTTGTTGGCTGCTGTGTGTATGAGGCATCCGGCGATTTTACCAGCCGTGAAGCCGTGCCGATTGGTCGGCCCGTTGCCAATATGCAGCTGTATATCTTAGATGAGCAGTTACAGCCCGTTTCCACCGGGGTCATGGGGGAGTTATATGTGGGAGGGGTGCAGCTTGCCAGAGGGTATTTAGATCAACCCGGCTTAACCGCTGAGAGATTTATCCCGCATCCATTTGCCTCGCCTACATCTTCAGCAGCGGGAACACGCCTGTACAAAACCGGCGATTTAGCCCGCTATATCTTTGATAGCACTGGCCGCCTCGTCATCGAATTTATCGGGCGGCGTGACCACCAAGTAAAAATACGAGGCTACCGGATCGAGTTAGGTGAAATCGAGAGCGTTCTCAGCCAACATCCCGGGGTCTCTAAGGCGGTGGCGGCAATCCATGAAGATCACCTTGGTCGTAAGCGGCTGGTTGCTTATATGGTGCTCAAGGAGCGATCATCAGCCAACCTTGAGTCGATCGACAACAATTCCGGCGGACTGCCTATCAACGAACGATTGCTGTACACAGAGTTGCAGCAATTCCTGCGGAAGAAGTTACCCGATCCGATGATTCCGACCACCTTTATGATCTTGGATGCTTTACCTCTGACCCCCAACGGCAAAGTGGATCGGCAAGCCTTACCTGCCCCTAAGCAACGGTCGGACCATTACGTGCCGCCGAGCACCGCTGTTGAAAAGCATTTGGTCGATATTTGGCAGGCGGTTTTGGGCGTTGACCGCATTGGTATTAATGACAACTTTTTTGAACTGGGCGGTGACTCTATCATTTCTATTCAGGTGGTGGCCCGAGCCGCCCAAGCCGGTTTACACTTTTCGCCCCGAGATCTGTTCCAATATAGAACCATCGCTGAACTGGTTGCTGTTGTTACCCCGCAAGCCTCGGTTCAATCCGAACAAGCTCGGAAGACCGGCGCATCACCGTTGTCTTCTACGCAACCTTCGCCGTTGGAAAATGTTGCCGATAGGTATTCCTTGTCTCCTTTACAACAGGGTATTCTGTTTGAAACCTTAGTTTCCTCTGACACAGGCGTTTATATAGAACAATTATGCGCCACATTGACCGGCGTTCTGGATGTCGCTGCCTTTCAGCAAGCCTGGGAACAGCTTGTAGCTCGCCAGGCTGTGCTGCGGACGGCGTTTCTGTGGGAGGGACAGGAAACCCCGGTTCAGGTGGTTTATGAGCAGGTTGATCTGCACTGGACTCATCACGATTGGCGTGATTTGTCTCATGCCGAGCAAAGGGCGCAACTCGCGACGTTTCTGGAAGCAGATCGCGCTCAGGGGTTTGTGCTAACGCAAGCTCCCTTGATGCGATTTACCTTGATCCAGACCGCTTATGACGCGTTCCATTTTATCTGGAGCCATCATCATCTGCTGCTGGATGGCTGGTCGATGTCTACTCTTTTCAAAGAGCTTTTTGTAATTTATAAAGCCACCGTTCAACATATCCCGGTCTCGTTATCAGTGCCTTGGCCCTATCAGAATTACATCACTTGGTTACAACAACAAGATCTGGCTCAGGCCGAAAGCTTTTGGCGTAAAACATTACAGGGTTTTACGTCGGCCACGCCGGTGGGGGTCGATCGCCGCTCGGCTCTCAAGACAACCCAATATGTCAAAGAGACATTCCATTTTTCCGCAACCACGACCACCGCTTTACAACGTTTTGCCCGTGACCACAACTTAACATTGAATACGCTTTTTCAAGGGGCTTGGGCTTTGCTGTTGAGCCGGTATAGCGATCAAGATGACGTTCTTTTTGGGGCTACGGTCTCGGGGCGTCCGGCCACCTTGAATGGTGTCGAGGAGATGGTTGGCCTCTTTATCAATACCTTACCGGTTCGGGTTCAGATCGCCGAGAAAAAGGTATTGCTACCGTGGTTGGAACAAATACAAAGTGACCAACAAGAGCGCGATCAGTACAGTTACGTAGCCTTGACCGATATTCAGAGATGGAGTGACCTCCCGCAGGGCGTGCCGCTCTTTAACACCCTGTTACTTTTCGAGAATTACCCGCTTGATGTCAGTATGTTGCAGATGAACAGTGATCTTCACCTAAAATCTGTCCGAACGCTTGAACAAACCAACTACCTTTTAACCGTGTGGGTTGTGCCGGGTGCAGAATTGATGATCCACGTTGGTTATGAAACGGGGCGATTTACACCGGCTACGATCCAGCGATTGGTTAGTCATCTACGGCGATTGTTGGAACGTATGGTTCAGGCTCCTCAGCAAACGCTTGGTCACTTATCGCTGTTGAGCCAGGCTGAACGACAGCAGCTTTTAGTTAGGTGGAACGACACCCACAGTCCTTCCCCGACCGATCCCTGTTTGCCCCAACTTTTCGAGGCTCAAGTCGAACGCACCCCCGATGCTATCGCGATTGTTGATGGAGACCGACAACTAACGTTTCGCCAATTGAATACGCAGGCCAACCGGTTAGCCCACTACCTGCAATCTTTGGGTGTTGGTCCCGACACCTTAGTTGGCCTTTATTTTGAACGCTCTCCGGAGATGATCGTCAGTCTATTGGCGATTGTTAAAGCCGGAGGGGCTTATCTTCCTTTAGACCCCACTTACCCGCAAGATCGATTGGCCTTTATGATTCAAGATGCTCAGTTGTCACAAATCTTGAGCCAATCGACTTTAGCAAACCAAAATCAACATCATCTCCTCAAAAATAGAGAGGGAGATGTTATTGCGGTTGATACCATTGCCCATCTTTTGCATCAATATCCCTCGCATAATCCCCCAAACCGAACGATGCCTGACAACCTGGCTTATGTCATCTATACGTCGGGTTCGACCGGCCTCCCCAAAGGGTCGATGATTCCCCATCGTGGGTTGGTCAATTACCTAACCTGGGCCAAAAAGACCTATCTCACCGATCAAGGCAGCGAAGGGGGCAAGGTACCGCTGCACTCATCTCTCAGCTTCGACCTGACCGTAACCTCACTTTTTTTATCGTTGTTGTCGGGCCAACGTTTGGTTTTGATCCTTGAAGATCCGACCGGTCAGTCGTTGGTCGAAAATCTGACCGACCAGGTCAGCTATGATCTGTTAAAGCTAACACCGGCTCACCTGAAGCTGCTTCATTACCAGATGTCCAACCTGACCCAGGTTGCCCAAACCCTAATCCTGGGAGGAGAGGCTCTGCACGGAACTGATTTAACGCGATGGCTGGACGAAGCGCCCCAGACCCGGGTCTTCAACGAGTACGGCCCAACGGAGACCGTCGTTGGCTGCTGTGTCTACGAAATATCAGCTAGAACCGATTTGGCCGATGATATCCCCATTGGCCGACCCATTGCGAATACGAAGCTTTACATTTTGGATCGACATTTGCGCCCCGTGCCGGTCGGCGTTCCCGGCGAACTTTATATCGGTGGCCTTCAAGTGGGACGCGGTTATCTCAATCGACCGGGCTTAACTGCGGAAAAGTTTATTCCCAACCCATTCGCCAGTGATGAAGGCCAGATCGGAGGGCGACTGTATAAAAGTGGTGATTTGGCCCGTTACCGGCTTGATGAGGCCGCTCAACCCATCATCGAATTTTTAGGCCGAATCGACCGGCAAGTTAAATTGCGTGGTTTTCGGATCGAGCTGGGTGAAATCGAAGCGGTATTAGCCAATCATCCTTATATTGAAAATTGTAGCGTTGATCTCAGCCACCCCGATCTCCCCGCCCACCCAACGTCTGAGCAATGTGTCCGTTGTGGCCTACCCGCCAATTACCCTAAAACCCACCTCAATGAGAACAAGGTGTGCAATTATTGCCTTGAATTTGAACAGTACCGAGAGCAGGCTCAAAGTTACTTTAAGAGCATGGATGATTTACAGTTGATTTTTGACCAGGCTCAATCCAGGCGTACCGGCCCGTATGACTGCTTGATGTTGTTGAGCGGCGGCAAAGATAGCTCTTATGTTTTGTACCAATTGGTCGAGATGGGCCTAAACGTGTTGGCCTTTAGCTTTGACAACGGCTATATCTCCGATGGCGCCAAAGCCAACATTAACCGCATCGTCACCGAACTAAAGGTCGATCACGTTTTTGGTTCAACCCCGGCGATGAATACCATCTTTGTTGATAGCTTGCAGCGCTTTAGCAACGTCTGTAACGGCTGTTTTAAGGTGATTTATACCCAGGGCGTTCATCTCGCTCGCCGGCATGGCATCAAGGTCATCGTCACCGGCTTATCGCGAGGGCAAATTTTTGAAACCCGGTTGATGGAGCTGTTCAACCAGAAAGTGTTTGATGCAGACGAAGTTGATCAAACTATTCTGGCAGCCAGAAAAGCCTATCATCGGATCAATGATGCGGTCAGTCAACATCTGGATGTCGGCATATTTCAAAACGATGCCCTCTTTGACGATATTCAATTTGTCGATTTTTATCGTTATACCGCTGTAACTTTGGATGAAATACTGACTTATCTGGACGAGCAAGCTCCCTGGATTAGACCACAGGATACCGGACGTTCAACCAATTGTCTGATTAATGAGGTAGGTATCTATGTTCATCAGAAAGAACGGGGGTATCATAACTACGCGATGCCGTACAGTTGGGATGTGCGGCTAGGGCATAAACATCGTCAGGCAGCGATTGAGGAGCTGGATGATAATATCAATGAAGCAAACGTATCCAAGATATTAGATAAAATTGGGTATCGTCGGCCTGATGCGGCTGCGAGTGCCAACCCATTGGTGGCCTACTATAGCGCGCCAACTAGCCTAGAAAATGCTCACCTCCGACAATACCTGGCCGATTTTCTGCCGGACTATATGCTGCCGGTGAATTTTATTCAGTTGGACCACCTGCCCTTAACGCCCAATGGTAAAGTTGATCGCGAAGCCTTACAGCAACTTCAAACCGAACAAACCAGAGATATTGTCCCGCCACGTACCCCCACGGAACAGGCCTTGGCCGATGTTTGGACCAAGGTACTGCGTAAAGAACAGGTCAGTATCCACGACAACTACTTCAGGCTAGGTGGCGATTCGATCATGAGCATTCAGATTGTGGCTCAGGCGAAACAGTTAGGTATCGATGTCTCGGTCAAAGAAATTTTTGAACATCAGACCATTGCCCGGTTAGCGCAGGTGGCTAAAATGACAACCGGTCCTCAGCCTTGGGCCGGATCGATGCGTGGTTCAGTCCCTCTAACTCCCATTCAGCAGTGGTTCTTTGAACAAACGCTTCCCGAGGCACACCACTACAATCAAGCGGTGGTACTTGACATCGCGAAAGATGTAGTCCCGAAGTTACTGATTCAAGCACTATCCTACACATTTAGCCATCATGCTGCGTTTCGACTTCGTTTTCTCAAACAGGACGGCTGGCAACAGTCATATAGCCATTCCGGCCCATCATTCCCCGTCGTGATTGTGGATTTAGCAAGCCTTACCCCCTCCCAACGGACGACGATGTTCCAGGCCACGGCAGGTCAACTACAAGCCAGCTTACATCTCAGCGATGGACCGCTCCTGCGGATCGCCCTATTTCGACATGGGGATACCGCACCGGATCAGGTATTGGTGATTATCCATCACCTCATTGTAGACGGCGTATCCTGGCGTATTCTTTTGGAAGATTTACAGCAAGCTTATCAGCAACTGACGCAGCAGGCGGACGTCATCTTGCCCCCACCGTCGAGTTCATTTCAGCAATGGGCCGAACGGTTAAGTGTCTATGCGCAATCGAAAACACTCAAGGCCGAATTAAACTATTGGCTAGAGCAACCTTGGGCAAAAGTGACGACCTTGCCTACAGATTTAGCAGCCGCAGAGGCCGACAACACCGTCGCCTCCGCCGCTACCATCTCAACCGTGTTAGACAAAGATCAAACTCGAATGCTCTTGCAAGTTGTGCCCTCAGTTTACCACACCCAAATCAATGATCTGCTGTTGGCGGCGCTGTGGCAAACGGTGAGCGATTGGCAGGGACAGCCAACGGTCTTGATTGATTTAGAAGGACACGGTCGGGAGGAGTTATTCGAAGGGATCGATCTGTCCCGCACAGTAGGTTGGTTTACCTCAATCTTTCCGATAGTGTTACACCTTGAACCAGATGAACAGAACCAGCCGGGAAAAGTCATCAAATCGATCAAAGAACAGATACGAGCCATCCCCAATCGAGGGGTGGGCTACGGGGTCTTACGCTACTTAAATGAAGATAAAACAATTCGAGCTGGCTTGGTCGCTTTGCCCTCGGCGGAAATCCTTTTTAATTATTTGGGTCAAACTGACCCGACGATATCTCAAGCAGGGTTATTCAAGCCGACGCAGATCGAGGCTGGGCCGAGCCGGAGTCCATTAGGGCGTCGTGGATATGTGTTGGAAATCAATAGCATGATCGTTGACGAGCAACTGCAAGTAACCTGGCGTTACAGTCGCAATATTCATCGAGCGGCCACCATAGAAAATTTGGCGCACCAGTATATGAACAACCTCAGCGCGTTGATCGAACACTGCCGGTCGCCGCAGGCCGGGGGCTACACCCCTTCTGACTTTCCCTTTGCTTTGTTGGCTCAGCAGGACGTTGACCGACTTGCCGGTATATTGAGCCAACAAGTGGACGATATGTATGCCCTCTCGCCGTTGCAGCAGGGCATGCTCTTTCATAGTTTCTACGATCCCGAAGCTGATGTTTATTTCCAACAATTAAGCTTTAGTCTTGAAGGTCGGCTTCACGAAGATGCCTTTAAAGTAGCCTGGCAAGCATTGCTGGAGCGACAGCCCGTCCTGCGAACATCATTTGTCTGGGAGGGATTGCCGCAGCCCGTCCAACTTGTGCGGCGCGGGGTTCAATTACCGTGGAGCAGACACGATTGGCGAAACTTAGCCCCTCAAATCCAGCAGGAACAGCTAACAGCTTACCTCCAAACCGATCGCAAGCAGGGATTGCGGTTAGACCAACCGCCCCTAATGCGTTGCACGTTGATCCGGCTCGATGAACAACATTATCATTTTATATTGAGCCTGCACCAGTTGCTCTTGGATGGTTGGAGTATGCCGCTTCTTTTTAAGGAATTATTTCGGCTATACCAAGCGGCTCTATTCAATCAACCTGTTTCTTTACCCCCGGCTCGACCCTATCGAGATTATATCGGCTGGCTACAACAGCAGGACAACGCTCAAGCCGAAACCTTTTGGCGCTCGGCTCTCCGGGGTTTTGTTAGTCCCACGACTTTCCCAACTGATCGAGCCGCCGGGACCGGTCTTACCTCATATCGTGAGCAGGTTAGTTATTTACCAACTCGCCTTAGCCAAAATTTGTCCCTAATGGCTCGTAAACATCACCTCACGCTTAACACCTTCTTTCAAGGAGCATGGGCTTTGCTTTTGAGCCGGTATAGCGGCACGTCAGATGTTCTGTTCGGGGTGACGGTGTCGGGGCGTCCGCCGGAGCTAACCGAGGTCGAGGCGATGGTGGGTTTGTTTATCAACACCTTGCCGGCTCGCGTTCAGATTGCACCTAATACGCCACTGTTGCGCTGGCTTCAGCAACTACAACTTCAACAACGGGAACGAGAGAGCTATGCCTATAGTTCGCTCGTCGATATTCAGGGCTGGAGCGAGATTCAACGGGGTCGATCATTGTTTGATACGGTTCTCATCTTTGAAAATTATCCGGTCGATCTCATGTCTGACGAACTATCCGACCAGTTTCACATTAAAGATACCCATACGGTTGAGCAAACCAACTACCCCTTAACGATCTTGGTGATACCCGACAATAACTCTGTAACCGTCAGGTTTAGCTACAATACCACTTATTTTAAGCCTGAAACCATTGCGCGCGTTGCAGACTATTTTCAAGTTGTGCTGGAGGGAATGGTAACGCATTTACACCATCCTCTGCGGCAGTTACCGCTGTTGAGTGAGCAGGATCGACATCGACTTTTGGTTGAGTGGAATGACACGCAGACAGACTATCCCCAAAACCAACTGCTGCATCAGTGCATTGAAACCCAGGCGGAACGGACACCTGAGGCCGTAGCTGTTGTCTTTGAGACGGAGCACTTGACCTACCAGGCAGTTAATCGTCGGGCGAATCGCCTGGCCCACTATCTGCAATCACTGGGGGTTGGGCCGGAGGTGTTGGTTGGCGTTTATCTGGATCGCTCACCGCAGACCGCCATCAGCTTATTGGCGATTCTCAAAGCCGGGGGCGCTTATCTACCGCTCGATCCGGCTTATCCGCAGGAACGACTGGCCTTTATGGTGGCGGATGCGCAGTTGTCGTTTGTTATTCGTCAATCTTCGGCAGCCGACGATGCCTGGGCAAACATCAATCGCCAAATTCAAGCCCAAAACGGCCAACAGCCGGCCACCATCGATTTAGATGCCATCACTGACGAATTAAACCAACAGCCTACCTATAACCCAATAAGCCGGATCAAGCCCGATAATCTGGCTTATGTCATTTACACCTCCGGCTCAACCGGCCGCCCCAAAGGGGTGATGGTTGAGCATCAGGCCATTCTAAACATGCTTCATTGGTTACAAGATTGTTACCCGCTAACCCATGACGATGTTGTCGCCCAAAAAACGCCGCTCAGCTTCACCGACTCGGTTTGCGAGTATTTTTGGCCTTTGATGGTGGGGGCTAAAATGGCCATCATTGATACCGACACAGTTCGAGACCCGCATCGCCTGTATGCGGCCCTGGCTGATCATCGAGTCAGCCTCACTCAGTTTGTTCCGCCCTTAATCGCTGCTTTCCTTCAGGTCGTCAGAGCCAGCGGTCAGGCGAACCCTTTACCCCACTTGAAATGGGTCTTTAGTGGTGGGGAAGCGTTGCCGGCTCCAGTAGCCCGCGAATGGTATCGTTTGTTTAAGGCGGCCAAAATCGCCAACATCTATGGCATGACCGAATCGGTCAGCTACGTCACCAATTATCTAATCGATCGTGAGCCGGACGCGCAGACGGTATCCATTCCCATGGGGCAGCCGCTGGCCAACGCCACGGTCTATATCTTGGATCAGGCCGGACAAATCTGCCCGATTGATGTTATGGGCGAGATCCACATTGGCGGTTTCAGTATGGCCAGGGGCTATCTCTATCAGCCCGGTCTAACGGCTGAAAAATTTATTCCTAACCCGTTTTCAGCTTCTTCATCATCGACAAATGGTGAGGAAAAGGCCGGGCGACTCTACAAAACCGGAGATTTAGGACGCTACCGGATCGACCAGACTGGCCGCCCCATCCTTGAGTATCTAGGCCGGCTGGATCACCAGGTGCAAATTCGCGGTATGCGGGTTGAGCTAGGTGAGGTCGAGGCGGTGCTGGAGCAATACCAGACCATCCAACGCGCCGTTGTATTGGCCCGCGAGGAAGATGGTAATGATCGGCGGCTGGTAGCTTATGTCGTTGCCGAGGCGCCGGCCGGGATCGATGAGCGCTCGTTGATCACCGACCTGCGCGAGTTTCTAAAACAAAAGCTCCCGGATTATATGATCCCGGCTGCTTTTGTGGTGATGGAGACTTTGCCACTAACACCCAGCGGCAAAGTGGATCGAAAGGCTTTACCCGCACCTGAATATCGATCAGGTGCGCTTTATAAGGCTCCCACAACCGCCACGGAAGACACCATGGCCGGCATCTGGCAGGAAATTCTCAATCTGGAACAGGTGGGGCTTGAGGATAACTTTTTTGATCTGGGCGGTCACTCGCTCTTGGCAACCCAGTTGATGGCTCGAGTGCGTCACACCTACCGGATTGATTTGCCACTCCGCAGCCTATTTGAAAAACCAACTCTGCTAGAGATTGCGCAACACATTGACCAAGTGATTATGGCCCAAAAGCTTTTAGAACAAGAGATCACCCTGGCCGAAGATGAGATCGAACAAGGAGAGCTATGATCACCGAGCAACTTTTGATAGAACTCCATACCCGTGGCATTAAACTTTGGCTAGACGGTGACCGTTTGCGCTACAAAGCACCCAAAGGCGCTTTAACCCCGGATTTACGACAAGCCATTGGGCAACATAAAGCAGAGCTTTTAAGTTTCTTACGTCAGGCTCAACGAACCACTGAGCCGCCTCTTCAGCCTACCTCGTACACGGGGCCTATCCCCCTATCATTTGCTCAACAGCGGTTGTGGTTTATTAACCAACTGGATGGTTCCAGCCCAGCCTACAACATGCCGAGCGCCTTTCAGCTCAGCGGCCAATTAGAAATTTCTCTGTTGCACCGGAGCCTGATCGAAATTGTAAGGCGGCATGCAATTCTGCGCACGACATACCAGGCTGAAGACGGTCAGCCGCATCAAGTTATCGCTTCTGAGGTAAACGTTGCCTTGCCGGTCGTTGATTTGCAGGCCCTGCCGGCCAACATTCAATCCGTTGAAATTCGGCGATTGGCCCGAGCAGAGGCACAACAGCCGTTTGATTTAACACAGGATCTCATGCTTCGGGCCAAGCTGTTACAGGCAAGTGACGATAACTTTGTTCTCTTACTGACGATGCATCATATTGCCTCTGATGGATGGTCGATGAGGGTGTTGGCCCAAGAGATGATGACGCTGTATCGAGCCTTTAGCGACAACCGGTCGCCAACCCTGCCCGAATTACCGATTCAATACGCCGACTTTGCCCTCTGGCAGCGTGGTTGGTTAGCCGGCGATAGACTGAAAAAGCAACTGGCCTATTGGCGAACCCAACTCGTGGGCAGCCCGCCCCTCTTAAGGCTACCAACGGATCGTCCCCGTCCGCCGGTTCAAACCTATCGAGGGGCGAATGTGGACTTTACCCTACCCGCCGGGCTGACCGAGCCATTGCAGCAGTTAAGTCAACAGAGCGGCACCACGCTGTTTACGATTGTGCTGGCTGCCTTCAAAATTCTGTTGGCTCGTTACAGCGGCCAAACCGATATAGTGGTCGGCTCGTCGATCGCCAATCGAACGCGATTGGAATTTGAGCCGTTAATCGGCTTCTTCGTCAACACGCTGGTCTTGCGCACGGATCTAGCGGATGATCCTTCCTTTTTGGAGCTGATCAAGCGGCTGCAGCGAATGACTCTGGAAGCCGACGCCCATCAAGACCTGCCGTTCGAACTCTTGGTGGATGAACTCCAGCCGGAGCGCGATCCAAGCCATTTGCCGCTGTTTCAGGTTTACTTTGCCTGGCAGAATTTGCCCCCGGTCAAGGTCGAGCTGCCGCACTTGACCATTGCGCCCCTGGCCATCGACAGCGGCATAGCCAAATTTGATTTGGCGCTATTCCTGGAAGAAAGAGGGCCGGGGGCAACCGTATCGGAGAACTCAGGGTTACAGGGAACCATTGAATATAATATCGATCTGTTTGACCGAGCGACCGTTGTGACCATGATTGACCGATTTCAAAGGCTATTAACCGCCCTTGGGCAAGAGTTGACAACACCGGTTAGTCATTTAGCTTGGGGGGAGGCGATCTCCCTTCCGCCGCTCGAAGCTGGGGCCAATGTTGCGGATCGTTGGCCGCTCTCTTATCATCAGGAACGCTTGTGGTTCATCGATCAATTCGAGACCGGTGCCGTATACGCGACCCATCCAACGTATCATAATATTCCGCTTATCATGCATCTAACCGGTCAGCTTGACCCCGATGCCATCGAGGCCAGTCTCAACGCCATCATCGCCCGCCATTCAGCCTTACGCACCCGAATTGTGTCCCAAAAGGGTCACGTCATGCAAGTGATCCGGCCTCAGGTCAGGCTTAAATTAGAACGCGTCGATCTCGCGACGGCCAAAGCCGTTTCGCCTGAGGCGGTTATGGCCCAAGTTCTCGACGAAGCCCGCCGACCATTGGCCCTGGATAGCGACCTGCTGGTTCGAGCCGTTCTTTTTCAAACCAGCCAAACCGACATGACGCTGCTGGTTGTGGTTCACCATATCATTGCCGACCGCGATTCCATCAGGCTCATCGCCCATGAAGTGGCAGCGGTGTATCGGGCGCAAGCCACCGCCCAGAAGCAGCAATTACCCCAGCCTGTCCTCCAGTACGCTGATTACGCGCTTTGGCAGCGCACGTTGCCGGCTGAGGCGCTGGAGCCTTTATGGTTTTACTGGCGATGGCAGCTACGCGGCCGGCCGGCGGCGCTCCAGTTGCCGGAAGACCATCCCCGACCGGCGGTCCATACATACACCCAGGCCAGTACCACCTTTCACATCAACCCAACCCTGATTGAACAACTTCGGAACCTCAATCCGACCGGGCAAGATAATCTTTTCAAAGTCTTATTAACGGGTTTTATGGTGCTGTTTTATCGCTATACGCGCCAAAACGAAATTGTGGTCGGGACTACAGTCTCCGGCCGAGAGACCCCGGCGATAGAACAGATTGTCGGACCGCTCGCCAATCTCATCGTGTTGCGGACGCATTTGAACGGTAACTTAACCTTTAAGAACTTTTGTGAGCGAGTGAGTCGCGTAGTCGATGAAGCCTTAACCCATCAAGCGCTGCCCTTCGATAAACTGGTGCAACAATTGGCTCTCGAACCGGACATGAGCCGAACCGCCTTATTTGACGTTCTGTTCCAGGTGGAACGCGACGATGCGCCCACTTTGGATTTTGGAAACGGAACCGGGCGCATCATCGACACCAACCTGGGTTATGGTAAATACGATCTCAATATTATGTTGCACGCTCAATCCAAGGGCTGGCAAGGCCAGGTCGTTTACAACGCCGATATTTATGAGCGTCCCACCATTGAACAGATGATGCATCACTTCGTTGTCATCCTGGAAGCGATGGCGGACGACTCCAATCAGCGCCTGGCTGACGTTAACCTTCTCAGTTCTCAAGAGCAAATGGACCGGTTTAACCGCTGGAATGCAACCCAGGCTCACTCCCCGAAAGACAAAACCATCCCTCAACTTTTTGCGGAACAAGTGCAACGAACGCCCCATCAGATGGCTGTACTCGATACCACAGAACGCTTGACGTATCGCCAGTTAGATGAGCGGGCTAACCAAGTAGCGCATCATCTCCAAGCCCAAGGCGTAACCACAGAAACACTGGTAGCCGTCTGCCTGGATCGCTCGGCGACCATGATTGTGGCTCTCCTGGCCGTCCTAAAAGCGGGAGGGGCCTATCTTCCCTTAGATCCCTCCCACCCAGCCGAGCGGCTGCGTTTTATGGTTGAAGATGCCGGTATCAACCATCTTATCACCACGGCCGCGCTGGTCGACCGCATCCCGGTCGCCATCGCCTCAACCACGCTTCTTGATGCCGATGGGGTCGAAATTTCCAGGCAGCCGGAGACCGCTGTATCGACCACCACAACACCGGATAACTTGGCTTACTGTCTCTATACCTCAGGCTCAACCGGCCAACCCAAAGGAGTACTGATCGAACATCGCCAAATCGTTCGCCTCTTGGTGAATGATAAATTGCCCTTTAGCTTTGATCAGGCGGATGTCTGGACGATGTTTCACGCCTATACCTTTGACTTTTCCGTATGGGAGATGTACGGAGCGCTGCTGTATGGGGGTAAGTTGGTCATCGTGCCGGCCGAGGTGGCGAAAGACCCGGCTCAATTTGTTGATCTCCTCATCCAACACGGTGTCACCGTTCTCAATCAAACACCAACCGCATTTTTCAACCTCATGCCGAAACTGCTGGCTCGCTCTGATGTAAAGTTAGCCTTACGTTACATTATCTTTGGCGGCGAGCTTCTGCAGCCCGTACAGTTGCGCCGCTGGAAAACAGCCTATCCCGAAATAAAGCTGATTAATATGTACGGCATCACCGAAACAACGGTGCATGTCACCTTTAAGGAAATCGATCATCAAGAAACTGAGGCCAAGGTTAGCAATATCGGCGGCCCCATCCCGACAACGCAACTCTACATTTTGGATGAGCGGTTACAGTTACTGCCCATCGGCGTCATGGGTGAACTATGCATAGCCGGGGAAGGTTTAAGTCGCGGTTATCTAAACCGGGCGGGATTAACCGCGACTAAGTTTGTGCCTAACCCATACCAGCCGCAAACAACCTTCTATCGCTCTGGTGACTTAGGGAAGCGACTGCCCAACGGTGACGTAATCTACCTGGGTCGTATCGACGATCAAGTCCAGATTCGTGGCTTTAGAATTGAGTTGGGCGAGATCCGCAGCCAGCTATTGGCTCATCCCGCGATTGCCCAAGTCGAGGTAATTACCAGAGCCAAACATGACAAAGCACCGACTCTGGTCGCTTATGTTGTACTGACGATCGACATTGATGTCACCGATCTGCGGGCCTATCTGGCCCAGAAGTTGCCTCACTATATGATCCCGGCGGCTTTTGTTTTTATGAAGACACTCCCCTTGACCGCCAATGGCAAAGTAAACCGGCGGGCCTTACCGGAACCGGACACGGCTAGACCTAAGCAGAAGATGCCCTTCGTTGCGCCCTCTACCCCGGAGCAAAAGCTATTGGCAACGATATGGGCCGATGTTTTGAGACGAGAACGCGTGGGCATTCACGATAATTTTTTTGAATTAGGCGGCGACTCCATTCTCAGCATCCAAATCGTAGCGCGATCTCATCAGGCCGGCCTCCATCTGACTCCAAAAGATATATTTCAACACCAGACGATTGCCGGATTGGCATCGGCAGTACAGGTGCAGGAAACATCCGACCGGATTGAAACGTCTCTTAGCGATGGCTTCGTTCCGCTGACGCCGATCCAGCACCGCTTCTTTGACCAGCATTTGAGCGAACCCCACCATTTCAATCAAGCATTACGCTTCGAGGTAAGCCCTGCGACCCAGCCCGAGAGATTAGCTCACGCACTTCAATATCTACTGCGCCATCACGATGCCCTACGGCTCCGTTTTGTCGAAAATGACTCCGGCTTGCAGCAGTGGTACGCCGATCCGGCTGAGGTGCTGAGGTCTCTTCCCTTTATAACGATTGATCTCAGTGATTTACCTGCCCCGCTTCAACGGTTGGCGATTGATGAAGGGGCGATGTCCCTTCAGACCAGCTTGGATTTGGCTCAGGGGCCAATGGTGCGTTTGATCTTTTACTATTGTGGCCCAAACCGGCCTGCCGTGTTATGGTGGATCAGCCATCACTTGGTCATCGATGGGGTTTCCTGGCGGGTACTGGTGATGGACCTGATCACCATCTATCAGCAGATCGAACAAGGCAAGGAAATCCATTTGCCGGACAAAACCACCACCTTTAAAGGCTGGGCTGATTGGCTGAGCAACTACGCTCGTTCGGAACAACTGGCGGCTGAAATCCCTTATTGGAGCTCGCTTCAATCGGTTGCTATTCAGCCTTTACCTGTCGATCATCCGGCAGACAGGAGTCAAAACAGAGTTGCTTCAGCGGCTTCGCTTACCTGCCGCCTTTCGGTACAAGAAACGCAAGCGTTGTTGCAACAAGCACCGGCAGCTTACCACACTCAGGTCAACGATCTGCTACTGGCGGCACTACTCCAGACGATGGTGGCATGGACAGGCCAGTCAACTCTATGGCTAGAGTTGGAAGGCCACGGTCGAGAGACATCAACCAACAACCTCGATCTCTCACGTACAGTGGGCTGGTTCACCAGTGTCTTTCCAGTGCTGCTACAGTTAGAACCACCATCTGCCGGACAGCCAACCAACGCTCATCTGGGGACAACTATCAAATCGATCAAAGAACAACTGCGGCGCGTTCCCCACGGCGGTATCGGGTATGGCCTCCTGCGCTACCTAACCCAAATACCAGAACTGAGTACGTTGCCAACGGCCCAGATTAGCTTCAACTACTTAGGTCAATTCGATAATTTGATAGACAAGACGCCAGCCGGATCGTTCATTCTCGGTCTGGATCAGAGCGGTCAAGCGCCGGCCCGTAGCCCTCGACAAATCCGGCTTTATCTCTTAGAGATTGATGGCTTGATCATCGATGGTCAACTCAGCTTTATCTGGACATACAGCCAAAATTTCCACCAGACCAAAACGATCCAACACCTGGCGGACACTTATATTGAAGCGCTGCGGACTCTAATCGATCACTGCCTCTCGCCTACAGCCGGCGGCTATACACCCAGCGACTTTGCCAAGGCCAGGGTCAACCAAGAGCAGCTTGATCGACTCCTTAACAAACTCAAAATCAAAAGCGGAGATAAGCGCGATGGATAATCTGGAAGACATCTACGAACTAACCCCGATGCAGCAAGGCTTGCTCTTTGAAACCCTCTATGCGCCGGATGCCGGTATCTACACGCGCCAGGCACTTGTCATACTTCGTGGTAATTTAAACGTTTCGATTTGGCAGCAGGCCTGGCAAGAGGTCATCGCTCGCCATGCCATTTTGCGGACGTCGTTTCATTGGGAAGATTTAGACAAACCGCTTCAGGTTGTCTATCAGCAGGTTGAGGCTCCCTGGACTATCTTGGATTGGTGTAATCTGTCGGAAACCGAGCAATCTGATCGGCTTCAAAATTTTATTCGAAACGATCAACGCCAGGTATTTGCCCTTGATCAGGCACCGTTAATACGTTTGGCCCTTATTCGCACGGCTTCCGATAGGTATTCTTTTTTATGGAGCTATCATCATATTCTGCTGGATGGCTGGTGCTTGTCTTTGCTCTTCAATGAACTACGCGCCTTTTACGAAACTCTCTCTGTCAAAAGCCGTTTATCGCCTGAGTGGACCCCATCGGCTCAACCCTTAACCTTGCCTCAACCCCGACCCTATCGTGATTATATCGGCTGGCTGCAGAGCCGGGATCGAACTAAGACGGAGACCTTTTGGCGAAATACGTTACGAGGGTTTTGGGCGGCCACCCCTTTACCGTTAACCGAAGGCAGGGCATCACATGAAATTGCGCATCGATCACCCTTAACCGCCGACACCTATGGCCACGGGGTGTTCCAGCTACCTACCTCAATCAGTACAGCATTGCAGAAGCTAGCCCGCCAGCACCATCTAACCTTAAATACGCTTTTTCAGGGTGCTTGGGCTTTGTTATTGAGCCGGTATAGTGGTGATAATGATGTTGTCTTTGGGGCGACCGTCTCAGGCCGTCCGGCTGACCTGATCGGGGTAGAAACGATGGTGGGGCTATTCATCAACACCTTGCCGGTGCGTATTCAGGTTGCTGAAGAAATGGACCTGCTAACCTGGCTTCAGCACATTCAAACGCTCCAGCAAGAACGCGAGAATTACGGGGACAGCACTTTGGCTGATATTCAAAGTTGGAGCGATGTCCCACACGGCCAGCCCTTGTTTGAAAGCCTCTTGATTTTTGAAAATTACCCGATTGAAGAAATCATGCAGCAACCGCTCAACGATCTATTGATCGAGCATTACCAAACCTTTGAGCAAACCAATTACCCCTTAACCGTGGGGATCATGCCAGGTGACAAAATAAGGATGCATATTGGCTATGATACGCATTACTTTAGCCAGGAGATGATTGAACAACTGGCCAAGCATCTCCAACAATTATTGTTGCGGATGACCCAAGACCCCCAACAGCGCATAACGGATTTATCGCCCCTAACAGAAACGGAATGGCAGCAACTCGTCATCACGTGGAATGACAACCAGGCAGCTTATCCTGCCGACACATGTATCCATCATTTGTTTGAGAGCCAGGTCCAGCATAGACCCGATGCTATTGCCGTGGTCTATAAAGACCAACATCTGACCTACAACCAACTTAATGAAAAAGCCAACCAACTGGCTGCCTATCTGCAATCTCTTGGCGTTGGTCCGGATAGGTTGGTTGGCATCTACATCGAGCGTTCTTTGGACATGGTGGTCGGCGTCTTGGCTATTCTCAAAGCAGGCGGGGCTTATGTGCCGCTTGATCCCGACTACCCCCCGGAACGACTGGTTTTTATGCTGGCCGATGCCCAGATATCCATACTCCTGACCCAATCGACCTTGGTGGGAGGGCTGCCGACTGCCGTCGATAACCTCATTTGCCTGGATACGGATTGGTTGACTATCGTCCGTTCGGACGAACGCGCTCAGCCGCATGAGCAACTATCCGACCCGGGAACAACGCCAGACCATCTGGCTTATGTCATTTATACCTCCGGCTCAACAGGGCAACCCAAAGGCATTCAAGTGCCGCATCGGGGGCTATGCAATGTAACCCGAGAGCATATTCAAGCGTTAGGAATCGAACCGAATAGCCGCTCGCTTCAATTTGTCTCCTTCAGCTTTGATGTGGCGACCTCGGATCTGTTTATGGCGTTATGTTCCGGAGCGTCCCTGTACCTGGTACTCGACCGGAACGATTTTAATGGGTTGAGCCGGTTAATAAATGAGCAAACGCTAACGCACATCGCCATCCCGCCGATGGCTTTAACAACCCTCCCTGACCAACGTTACCCTCACTTACAAACGGTCTATACCGGCGCGGAAGTTTGCCCTATAGATACGGTGCGCCGTTGGGCAAAAGGGAGACGGTTTGTGAATGGGTATGGGCCGGCGGAAACCACGATCACCGCCACGATTATGGCATGCATTGATGAGGGCTGCGCCCAATACAGCCCCCACCTGCCGATTGGCTATCCTGTCGCCAACACCCAAATCTATCTCCTGGATCATCGTCTCCAGCCGGTGCCGGTTGGCGTCACCGGCGAATTGTATATTGGTGGCGTGCAACTGACCCGAGGCTACCTGAATCAGCCAGGCTTGACGGCTGAACGATTTATCCCCCATCCGTTCGCTACCGGAGAGCGATTATACAGGACCGGTGATCTGGCCCGCTACATCCCCAACGGCTCAGATCGGCCGGTGATTGAATTTAGAGGACGGGTGGATCACCAAATCAAAATACGCGGCTTTCGCGTTGAATTGGGTGAAATTGAGGCCGTACTCAATCAACACCCGGCGATACAAGCCAGTGCTGTGATCGCCCGTGAGGATCAGCCCGGCGATAAACGATTGGTGGCCTATCTTGTCAACGGCCAACCGTCATCGGCCAACAGATATCAAGCGACAATTGACCAAACACTGATACCTGATCTACGAGAACATGTAAAGCGACAACTGCCTGACTACATGATTCCGGCGACGTTTATGATCTTGGAGGAATTACCGCTTTCGCCCAATGGTAAAGTAGACCGCCAAGCTCTGCCGGAGCCAATACAAACCTCAAGCAAGACTCAGGCGCTCCCCCGGACCCCGGCTGAGCAAGCTATGGCTACCATTTGGGGTGAGGTGTTAGGCTTGGATCAGGTTGGTATTCACGATAACTTTTTTGATTTGGGAGGACATTCCCTATTGGCGACCCAAGTCATTTCCCGAGTACAACAAACCTTTCAAGTTGAGCTGACGCTGCGTGATCTGATGTTTGAATATACCGACGTCGCCAGTCTAGCTGAAGCGTTGACGCACGCCAACCAGGCCACCATATCGCCGATTGAAGCCGCTGATCGAACCAGCGCTTTGCCTCTTTCTTTTGCTCAACAACGGCTGTGGTTTCTGGATCAATTGGATGGCCCCAACGCTACGTACAACATACCGGTCGCCCTAAAAATAAAGGGACCGCTTGATATACCGGCGCTCATTTGGAGTCTCAATGAGATTATAAAACGCCATGAGATAGTTCGTACCACATTTCAGACGGAAGGCGGCGAAGGCCGGCAAATTATTCACCCCCCCATCCCGCTGCATCTGCCTCTCATAGATCTACGCTTTATATCGGGACCAAACCAAGCTGGTGAGGTGGAACGTTTAATTCAAGCCGAGACAATGACTCCCTTTGACCTCAGCCAAGATTTGATGCTGCGGGCCAATCTGCTTTTATTAGACGATGACGAGGTCGTGTTTCTCCTTACGATGCACCATATCGCCTCGGATGCCTGGTCCACCGGGGTTATAATTCGAGAGATGAACGCGCTGTATCAAGCCTATACTCAGGGTACGCCCTCGGCTCTGTCTGATTTATTAATCCAATATGCCGATTTTGCCACTTGGCAACGGCAACGGCTGCAAGGCGATGAATTAGCCGAACAGTTGGCTTATTGGCAGCGACAATTAGCCCATGCTCCCAGCTTGTTAGCCTTACCCACCGACCAGCCTCGTCCACCCCAAATGAGCCATCGAGGGGCAAGCATGTCCTTTACCATTCCCAAGCAGTTGAGCCAACGATTGCAGAATCTCAGCCAGCAGACCGAGGCAACCTTGTTTATGACGTTGTTGGCAGCCTTTAAGGTGCTGTTGTATCGCTACAGTGGTCAAACAGATATTGTTGTTGGCTCACCCATTGCCAATCGCAACCGGCCAGAGATTGAACCTCTGATTGGCTTCTTTGTTAACACCCTGGCTCTGCGATCCGATCTGTCAGCAACACCTTCCTTTTTAGAGTTACTGGACCAAGTCCGAGAGACAACCCAAGCTGCCTACGATCATCAAGACATACCGTTTGAGATGGTTGTCGAAACGGTACAGCCGGAGCGCAACCTGAGCCATACGCCCCTATTCCAAGTTATGTTTGATTTACACAATGTCCCCCAACCGGCACTTGCGATGCCCGACCTGAGCATGCACTTGATCGAACGCGACATCCCGACGGCTAAATTCGATTTGACCCTAACCCTACAGGAAGTTGAAGAGGGATTGATCGGTAGTTGTGAGTACCTGACGGATTTATTTGAAGCCAGAACCATTGAGCAAATGATCGGCCATTTTCAGAATTTATTGGCAAGTATTGTAACCGACCCAACCCAATCGATAGCGCAACTCCCCCTATTGACCGAGGCGGAACAGCATCACATTTTGGTTGCGTGGAATGACACTCAGACCAGCTATGCCAGCCATCAATGTGTTCACCATTTATTCGAGACCCAAGCGGCCCGCACCCCCGATGCTATCGCTGTCGTTTATCATGATCAACACCTTACTTATCAGCAACTCAACCAACGGGCTAATCAATTGGCTCACTATTTACAATCGTTGGGAGTTGGTCCTGAGACTTTGGTCGGGCTTTATCTGGAACGCTCGCTGGAAATGATCATCAGTATGTTAGGAGTCATCAAAACCGGGGGGGCTTACATTCCGCTCGATCCGGCCTACCCGCCGGAGCGTCTGGCTTTTGTCTTGAACGATAGCCAGCTCTCTGTTTTATTAACTCAAGAACAGTTGGCACCTGACTTGTCTCATCACGAGACACGATCGATTCACGTAGATAAAGATTGGCCTCAGATTGCCTCTTTGAGTTCCGAAAATCTGCCCAGTCAGATCGAGCCTGTTAATTTAGCTTATGTTATCTATACCTCCGGTTCAACAGGCCGACCCAAAGGCACCCTCATAGAGCATCGAGCATTGACCAACTTTGCGCAGACAGCGGCGGAGGCATTTGATTTGACCTCGCAAGATAGGGTCTTACAGTTTGCCTCGATAAGCTTTGACACCAGTAATGAGGAGATCTACCCCTGTCTTATTCGTGGAGCGACGCTTGTCTTGCGGAGTGAAACGATGCTTAATACCCCTGCCGAATTTTTCCGACAGTGCCATACTCAACACCTGACTGTGCTCGATTTCCCAACCGGTTACTGGCATGAGCTGACAAATCATCTTAAACTCAATGCATTAGCGTTGCCCCCAGTTGTTCGGTTGGTTATCATCGGCGGCGAACAGGCTCAAGCGGAGTCACTCGCTCTATGGCAAGAGCGAGTCGGGGCCGATGTGCAATTATGCAACACCTACGGCCCAACCGAGACAACCGTAGCCGTGACAATATGGCGGCTAACAGAGACAATCGATCTAGCCCGGCCCGTGTCTATCGGACGACCCACTGCGAATACCGAACTCTACGTTCTGGACCCTTACCTGCAACCGGTGCCTATCGGGGTTGCAGGCGAACTGACCATCGGCGGCATACAAGTGGCCCGAGGGTATCTCCATCGACCACAGTTGACCGCCGAGAAGTTTATACCTAATCCGTTTGGCAAAGGGCGGCTCTATAAAACAGGCGATCTGGCCCGCTACCGCCCGGATGGAAACATTGAGTTTTTAGGTCGGAGAGATTATCAGGTAAAAATCCGGGGCTTTCGGGTCGAATTGGGTGAAATTGAGAGTGCGCTTAACCAGCACCCGGCAGTGCAAGCAAGTGTGGTTCTGGCTCGCGAGGACAAACCAGGCGATAAACGGCTGGTTGCTTATGTCGTTAAAAAACAAGAGATGGATGATCGCGAACTGCTAGCCGAACTGCGCCGTTTCTTACAAGGCCAATTACCCGACTATATGATCCCGGCTACTTTTGTCGTTCAAGAAACGCTGCCTTTCACCACCAGCGGCAAGATCGACCGACGAGCCTTACCTGCTCCAACAGTGTTAGCAGCCCCGGACTATGTTCCACCCCGCGATTCGCTCGAACAACAGTTGGTCGATATCTGGCAGACGGTGTTGAACAGGACATCGATTGGTATTCGGGACAGCTTCTTTGAGATTGGAGGTCATTCCTTGCTGGCTGTTCGGCTTATGGCGGTTATACAGCAGCAATTTGATCGACACCTGCCGCTGGCAACCCTTTTCCAATACCCAACCATCGCCGATTTGGCCAGGTTTCTACGCCAAGACCTTGCCGGAGAACCATGGTCATCACTGGTCGCGCTCCAGCCCACGGGCGCTAAGCCGCCCTTCTTCTGTGTGCCCGGTGCCGGCAGCAATCCCTTTTATCTTTATCACTTATCCCGTCATTTGGGCCAGGAGCAGCCTTTTTACAGTTTCCAAGCCGTGGGGCTAGATGGCGTCACGGCACCCCATACGAGCGTCGAGGCGATGGCGGAGCATTATCTTGAAGCCATTCAGCAGCTCCAGTCGGAGGGGCCTTATTATTTGGGGGGACATTCTTCCGGCGGTATGGTCGCCCTTGAAATGGCCCAACAACTGTTAGCGCAGGGCCGGCAGGTCGCTCTGTTGGCAATTTTCGATGCGCTGCCTTTTGCTGATAATGAGCCTGAACCAAAATCTCTGAGCGAAACGGAGTGGCTGGTCAATTTTTCGAAACTGGCTGCAGAGCTTAGCGGACAGGATTTAGCCGTTACCAATGAGCTCCTCCACCCTCTTCATCCGTCAGAACAATTAAACACCCTAAAACAACGGTTGGAACAAGTCGATCTCTTGCCAAATGGGAGCGATGTAAAGCTGCTGCGGGGCCAAATACAAGTCTTCAAGGCTGTTCTCCAGGCGACAGCAGCCTATACGGCCCGCCAAATCATGCCAGTGCCGGTAACTTTATTTGCTGCCGGTAATAAACCGACCTCTGAACATGAGTGGGCAATCCGGGCTTGGTCTCAAATCGGCCCGGTAGCGTTCAATGAAGTGCCAGGCACGCACATCACTATGTTAGCCGAACCGCAAGTACAGGTGCTGGCTAAAAAGCTTTCCGGTTATCTAACAAAAACGAATGTGAAGAGCAAATAGGATAAGAATCGATTTATGGCAAAGAACACCCCTTTAGACACCTGGATATATAAACCTAAACCAAACCCTCAGGCCCGCTTGCGGCTGCTCTGCTTGCCTTATGCCGGCGGTGGAGCGACGATCTATCGCACCTGGCCGGCCCATTTGCCACCAGAAATAGAAGTTTGGGCTATTCGCCTACCGGGTCGCGAAGTTCGCTTGTCGGAGATACCGTATACTCAGATGTTACCATTGGTACAGACTCTGGCCCAAGTTCTATCCCAATACGTAAACTCACCTTTTGCTTTGTTTGGCCATAGCATGGGAGCCATCCTTAGTTTTGAACTGACCCACTGGTTCCGTAAAGCACAACTCCCCGGACCAATGCATCTATTTGTATCGGGCCATAGAGCACCCCAAGTCCCTGATCGAAAGCCACAATTGCATCATTTACCAACAGCCGATTTTGTTAAAGAACTAAAGGATTACAACGGTACCCCCAAAGCTGTTTTTCAGGAGCCGGAATTGATGCAGTTAATATTGCCTCTATTGCGCGCTGACTTTACGCTAGTCGAGACCTATACCTACCTACCTAAACCACCGCTTGACTGCCCCATATCGGTCTTTGGGGGACAGGACGATACTCTGGTTTCGCTTGCCGATTTGGAAGCCTGGCGCACTCAAACCAGCAGTCACTTTAATATCCGCGTGTACCCCGGCGATCATTTTTTTCTACGTGACGCTCAACCCTCCCTACTCCGAGACATCACCCAAGATTTAGCCCTTAGGCGTGGTATTTAATAGCTCCTAATAACAGTGCACCTCTGTCTTGACATCAAAGCATAACACTCTCTAAACGGAGCGAGCAGGTCACCAGTTGCTTCTCCTTGGAATTTCCGACCAGGGTCACAAAAATCTTATTTGCCACTGCCTTTTGGTGACGGCGGTTATGCATGTTTTCTTTGAAAACACAAAAGCCCCAGAAATCGCGAGAATTCCTGGGGCTTAATCTTATGGCAAAAGAGCCCTGTCAAGTGGACCCTGTTGTTTGAATTGAATGGCCCTCTTTGCCG
>JAGRCC010000400.1:0-978 GCA_020433785.1 Anaerolineae bacterium | reverse complement strand
GATGACCTGCTCATTACGAGTGAGCGGGTCATCAGCCGATTCTAATTGGAAATTTCGAGCCTTGTCACGAAGAGCTTATTTACTTCTCATCACCGAAGTTTATGAAATCTTGTTCATGCTCATGGTTAAAGCATTTAGCATATCGTAAGACCATATCGGGAGAGGAATGACCAAGCTGTTTTTGGAGGCTGGCTAGAGATTTCGCTTGTCGTATGGCCTCTTTGGTAAAAGTATGCCGCAGATCATGGACTCGGTACATAGGTAAACCCACTTGTTCCAGCCGACGATGAAACATCTGATTAATACCGGACACGGTCAAGGGGTCATCCAAGAGTTTTTCACCACGAGTTGAAGGAAAGATCCATTTTTCTCTATATCCATGATCATGCAACCTGTCTAACCAACTGCATAAATCCGTTTTGACTTTATCCCCAAAGTAAAATTCTCGATCTTCATCACTTTTCTCGCCCTCAGCGGGTATATTGACACACTTCGAGTCTAAATCAAGCATGTGTAATTTTAACTGAGCAGCTTCACCTGAGCGAGCGCCCGTTCGATATAAGAAATGGAGAAGGGTCAAATCTCTGACATCGGTTAGCTTATCCGATGAAGAGCGCAAATATGAAAACAGAGTATCAATATGCTTTTTGGGAATCCCCTTCGGCTTAATCTTAGGATTCGTTGGGGCTAATTCTAATTCTTCAATTTGCTGGGCTGGGTTTGGGAAATTACCGAAGCCACCTAACTTGGCTATGTAACCAAACCAGCCGCGCAAAATGGACCAATAACTAAAGGCTGTCACTTGGCTGGCACGCGCTTGTACAATGTTTAAAAAATCGATGACATCAAAGCGAGTTGGGGGCCAGTGAGTCTCACCAACAAAATTGATATACAACGTAATCGCCTGTCGATAATTTCTGCGAGTTGACTCTTCTAATCTAACCTTCTTAATTTCTAGAAATTCATCCCGCCAGAATA
>JAGRCC010000399.1 GCA_020433785.1 Anaerolineae bacterium | reverse complement strand
CAATCGTTTGAGCTTTTTTGATTAAAATTTCCGTCGGGGCCTGGCTAAGATAGACCAACCGGCGATAATGACTAAAGTAAAGCGGGGCCAGCTCCGGATGTTTATCCAACCCCAGCCCTCTTAGCACCGCCTTTTCATAAGCCCGCAGCAGCCAATCGGTCAGAAAAAAAGTGCCCGGCTCATCATTCATCAGGCGACCAAACTGGTCTGCTCCGGCATACATTTCATAACAGTGAGGGCCTTTAACCCGGACTACCTCATGGCGATCCAGCACCGCATCGATGCCGGCTGCGCCGCACTCGCCATACACCACGATAATCCGCTCATATTGTCCCTTCAGTTTCTCCAGCATCACGTCTAAATTGGTGGTGATTTTGAGCGGGGTCATGTGATAAACAGCCGGCAGCGCCTTCAACTCAACCGACCAGCCGTAGCGGTCGATGATCGCCTTTGTTTCCTTGGCCAGCGCCCCGCAAGCAATAAACAAGATATCTGACTTGGCGTTGGGTTTAGGCTGGGCCTGTTCTGGTTTAACCGTCAACTTACCTCACCGCTGTAGAGTTTGCCGCTGGGCAGAATCATCTCCTCAATAGTTTGGGCCCGCTTGTATTGAAAGGCCGTAATATCCGAGCCGGTGAAGTTGGTTCGGACCATCAGGGCGCCGTTGAGCTGCGCCCCTTCCATTTTAGCCCCTTCCAGATTAGTGTCTTTCAGGTAGCATTCACGCATATTCACATCACGCAGGTTAGCCATTTTAAGATTGGCCCGATCTAAATCCACCCGATAGAGAATGGCCCGGGACAGATTGACCCCGCGCAGATTGGCTCGCGTTAGGCTGCTGCCGCTGAAGTCAGCTTGTTCAAGCATCGCTTCTCGCAGGTAGGCGTCGGTCAGTTTAGCTTGCCGTAAATTAGCCCCTTGCAGATTGGCTCGAAAAAGATTAGCTTTTGATAAGTTACAGCCTTTGAGATTCGCGCCGCTCAAGTCCGCTTCGCTCAAATTCGCCTCTCGCAGATCGGCCCCATTCAGGTCGATGCCTTTGAGGTCTTGCGCCGACAGATCGAACCGACGCATAGGAGACCGTTTGTCGCCCTTGGCCCAGGCCAGCACTAGCTTCAATTGTTCGGAGCGCGTCTGCTTGTCTTCGGCAACAGTGGTTAGGGCGCTTTGCGTCACCTGTTTTTCGATCACCAAATCTCGAATAGCCGACTCATACGTATAGCCGGGCATCCACTGGTGGCAGTGCTTGCAGATAACCGCCTTTATCCGAATCTCCTCGTCACAGAAGGGGCAGCGTTTCAGTTCGTCGTTAATCGTGTCCGGCACGGTCGGGACCTCCATCTATGATTATACCGATCTTTGGATGGGATGAAAAGGGCTTGCCCTACATTCAAAAAAACAGGTTGTCATAACTACGTAAATCCACTATAATGAGAGAGACCCAATCCGTTGGCTTACCCCTTGAGGCGAGGAGACTTATGGCTGACCCATACAAACGCTTACTATGGAAAATTATGGTTATTCTGGGCCTGGCTTTACTGGGCTGCAACTCGGTCCAAAGCTATCTCGACACCTACATTGCTGCCCAGCCGACGCCAACCGCCACGCCTATTTCCGTGGAAGAAAACGTCAGCGAACTCTTTGTCGGCAACGCCCAACTGATTGTTGGCGACACCACCGATGCCCAGGTGGGCGTCGTTCAAATTGTGGGCGCGGAGATTCCCATTCAATATCGCTGGACAACCTCCGGTGGCGAGATTACCCAGGGGCAAGGGACCTGCTGCATCACCTATCAGGCGCCCAACGCCCCCGGCAGCTACCAAATTGCCTTAACCATTACCTACGGTGATCAGGTGGTTCAGCGCGCCGCGGTCATCCAGGTGGAAGGCCCGGTGGTGACCGTTGAGCCGACGCCGACCTCAACGCCTGTGGTCCCCACAGTTACGCCCGAACCCACCGACATTCCATTGGCCGATGCCGCCGCTTACTTCGCCCGCGCCGAAGACCGTTACACTCGCCGGGAGATGGAAGGCACCCTGGCCGATTACACTAAAGCCATCGAATTGGGCTACGAGCCACTGGCCAGTGCTTATTACAACCGGGGCTATATTTACTACACGCAGCAAGATTATGCCACGGCTATTGACGATTTCACCAAATCGATTGAACTCAATTACGATCCGCTGGGCCTGCCCTACTACAATCGGGCCAATACCTACTACTACACCGGCAAAAACGAGGAAGCAATCGCCGATTATACCCGCGCCATTGAGTTGGAGTACGAGCCGCTGGCGTATATCTACAACAGCCGTGGTCTGACCTACCGCAAAATCGGCGAATACGATCTAGCCATCGCCGACTACACCAAAGCTATCGAACTGGGGCATAGCCCGCTCAGTTGGCCCTACTACAACCGGGCTAACGCCTTTGCCGATAAAGAAGTGTACGATCAGGCTATCGCCGATTACACCGAAGCCATTAAAATCGATCCGGCCAATGCCGATGCCTATTTAGACCGGGGCCGCACCTACCAAACCATCGGCGAAACGTCCTTAGCCAAACTTGATTTCAATGAGGTTTTGATCCTTGGCGACGATCTCCAAAAAAACGCGGCCCAAACTCAAATTGACGAATTAGCAGCAGCTCAATAGCATCCTGTTTGCCTTATGAGCGATCATCAGCCGCCTCAGTTTGAAGACTTGCCAACGCCTCCAAAGAAAAGCCTGCAAGACTTGGTGAGTTGGCATCAGGAGGCAAAATACCGCCCCTTCAAGCTGCGGCAGACCGACCAACCATTTAGTCAACCTAACGCCCCGCAGAACGACTGGCCGGAAGCCGGGCCGCTCTATCCGCCGGTTGGTATTGAGGCCGACCCGCCCTGGCGACGGAATTTGATTACCGGCGTGAACATTGCCTCGCTGTTGTTGATTTTGGTCAGTACGCTGGTTATTGTAGGCGCTACCGGCTACGCCTGGATTGCGGTTCAACTGCCACCCGCCGAAGAGCTGCGCTCGCGCTCCCTCCAATTCGCTACAACCCAAATTCTCGATCGGGAGGGCAACCTGCTGTGGGAGATTATCGACCCCACCGGCGGGCGGCGCACCAACATTTCGCTCGACCGGATTTCACCCCACCTCGTCAACGCCACCCTGGCCACTGAAGATCGCTTTTTCTATCTCAACGTCGGCGTCGATCCCATCGCCATTATGCGGGCTACGTTTTCCAACCTGTCGGAGAAAGAGATTGTGTCCGGGGCCAGCACTATCACTCAGCAACTGGCTCGCAACGTCTTTTTGACGCCTAAAGAACGCACCGAACGCTCCTTCTCCCGCAAGCTGCGTGAAGCCGTTCTGGCGATGGAGATTAACCGGCGCTACACCAAAGACCAAATTCTGGAAATCTATTTCAACCAGATTTACTACGGCAACCATTCCTACGGCGTCGAGGCAGCCGCCCAAACCTATTTCGGCAAATCGGCCCGCGATCTCACCCTGCCGGAAGCGGCGATGCTGGCCGGGCTGCCCCAATCGCCCGCCATTTACGATCCTTACCACAACCCGGATGGGGCCAAAGGCCGCCAGCAAGTCGTTCTGGGCTTGATGGTCGAGGCCGGATACATCACGCTGGCCCAAGCCCGCGAGGCTGCCGCCACCCCGGTTACCTTTCGCGATCTCAATTTTCCGCTGGAAGCGCCCCACTTCGTGACCCTAGTCCGCGAAGAGTTGGAGCAGAATGTACCGGCCACGTATATTTACCAGGCCGGTCTGCGCGTTTATACCTCCCTTGACGCCTCGATGCAAGCCGCCGCCGAACAGGCCGTAGAGCGGCGCGTGGCTGAACTGGCCGATCGCCACGTGACCAACGGGGCGCTCATCGCCATGGACCCGGCCACCGGCCGCATTTTAGCTTTGGTCGGCAGCCGCAACTTCCGCGATGAGACGATCGACGGCCAGGTCAACATCGTGACCAGCCTGCGCCAGCCGGCCTCCACCATCAAACCGCTAACCTACCTGGCCGCATTCGAGCGGTTAGGCTGGACGCCCAGCACCCTGCTGTGGGACGTGCCGGTGGAGTACCCCGATGACAACGGCAACGTCTATCGTCCGCGCAATGTTGATGGTCAATTTCATGGACCGGTCACTGTGCGCACCGCGCTGGCGAACTCGTACAACATTCCGGCCATAAAAACACTGGAGGCGGTCAAGATCAGCGCGCTCAAAGAAATGGCCTATCGCTTGGGCATCAGCACCTTGAACCGGGAGGATTATGGCCTGCCGCTGGCGCTGGGCAGCGGCGAAGTCTCGCTGCTGGAGATGACCAACGCCTACCAGGCCATGGCCAATCAAGGCATATTGCTTCAGCCGACGACCATTCTGAAAATCACCGATAACTTTGGCCGCGAGATCGAACCGCTGCGCCATCCATCGCGCCGAGTACTGAATGAAGCCCATGCCTACCTCATCACCGATATTTTGGCCGATAACCAGGCCCGCACCACCGAGTTCGATCCTGACCGGATTTTACAGATCGGCCGACCGGCGGCGGTCAAAACCGGCACTACCAACGACTTCCGCGATAGCTGGACCATCGGCTATACCCCCAATATTGTGACCGGCGTGTGGGTTGGCAATGCCGATAATCGACCGATGGATGGCGTCGATGGGTTGACCGGGGCCGGCCATATCTGGCACAATTTTATGGAGACCGCTCATCAAAATCTGCCGGTGCGCGACTTTCCCCGGCCGGGTTCGATTGTGGAAATGGAGGTTTGCGCCGATTCCGGCACACTGCCCAGCGAACTTTGCCCCCAGACACGCCCTGAAATCTTCTATAATCAGCAGCCGCCCCTCGGCCCGGATCACGATTTTCACCAATATGTTGAGATCGATCTCAACACCAATCTCCGCGTCAACAAATTTTGCCGGGGCAACGTCGAGCTACGCCACTTCCGCATCTTTCCGCCGGAAGCCCGCGCCTGGGCCATCGAGCATAACATCGAACAGCCGCCGGCCCAATCCTGCCCCTCGCGCGACCTGGCGGCCAGCATCACCCGGCCCATTGATAATGGCAGCGTCCGGGGGACGGTTAACATCGAAGGCGCCATCGTCGCCCCAAAAATCTCTTACTACGAGTTGGAGTTGGGCCAGGGCACCAATCCGCAGTCCTTCATCACCATTCAAGGGCCTAATTATCAACTGGTGCGACGCGGCCTGCTGGGCACCTTCGACACTACTCAAATCGCAAACGGCCCTTATACGCTGCGCCTAGTCGTGTCCGATCAAATCGGCGGCTTCACCGACGCCCGCATTCGCATCCTGGTCGACAATCCGACCGAGGCCATCTCGCCGCAGAATCCCGTAACCACGCCCCCACCCACCTACACGCCGATCTCATCCGGCCCGCTAACTGTCACCGCCCCCATCACCGCGACCATCTCGCCCGCGGCCATCACCTCTGATACCTTTGAAGCCCCGCCAGAGACGACGCCCGAGCCGGACGATCCGTTCGCGCCGGTAGCGATCCCGCCCCAGGGTGGGCCAGGGTTTTGAATTCAATTAGTTTGACACTACCTTCCCCTCAAGGTAAACTACTTAAGCGTTATTAAAAATTTACGTGCATTCGGCCACTGACCAATAACAGCCAGTAGCATTCCTCTGACTTCAACTAACGTCAGATTTCCTCACAAAGACCCAGCCAAAAGCAACTCAACTTCGCCAGTAATCGCTTATCAGTGATCTTAATCAAGGGTTCCAAAGGTGAAGCCCATGGATTTCGTAAAAGTCTGTCCTCCATTTGAATATTTAGAACCCCAAGAACTTGAACTCATCGAGCAAACGTTTCAGGTTCTCCACTTCCTGCCCGGCACGTATATCCTCCGGCAAGACGGCGCTTCGAGCCAATATTTTTACCTAATCCGGGAAGGTGTCGTCCGGTTTCTACACCGGGGCGAGGTAATTTTTACGGCTGGCGTGGGTGAAACGTTTGGCTATCCGTCGATGCTGTTGAACTGCCCGCCAAGATTCGATGCGGTCAGCGGCAGCGATGTGGTCTTATACGTCATCCCCAAAACTACCTTCAACCAATTGATCGACAATCAAGAGTTCGCCGAATTCTTTCTGAGAGACTTGAGCCAACAACTCCACGAAACCTGGGAGGTAGACACGCTGACGCTCGGCAGCGAACTGGCCCGGCCCGTTGAAACCTTGCTGCATCGCCCTCCGGCCGTGGTGCTGCCCCAAACCCCCATCCGCGAGGTGGCCCGGATGATGCGCGAGCAAGGCATTAGTTCAGTCTTGGTCGAGGGTGAGGAGTTGGGCATTATTACGATGAAGGCGCTGGTCAACTACGTTTTAGCCGAAGGGCTTAGCCCGGAGACGCTGGTCGAGCAGATTATGGTTCAGCCGGTCAAATCGCTCCCGGCCGATACGCCGATCTATGCGGCGCTGCTGTTTATGATCGAAGAGCGAGCCGATCACTTGCCCTTAACGCAAGGTGGGCAAATTACAGGCATTGTCAGCAATCACGATCTGCTGCGTTACCAGGCCAAAAGCCCGCTCTATTTGTTGCAGCAGCTAGACCACCTCCAATCCGTCGAGGCGGATGTCGACTACAGTGCGGAAATTACGCGCACGGTTCAGGCGCTATTTAACGACGGCTTGCAGGTCGATCAGATCGGGCGCATTGTGGCCAGCCTCAACGATACGCTGATCAAACGGCTGCTCAAAATGACCGAAGCCGAACTCGGCCCGCCGCCCACCCCTTACGCCTGGCTGGTTTTTGGCTCCGAGGGGCGCATGGAGCAGTTGCTCCTGACCGATCAGGACAACGCCCTGGTTTATCGTGATGATACCCCGGCGGCGCACACCTATTTCGCCGATTTGGCCGAACGCGTTGTGGCCAAACTGGGGCAAGCCGGCTTTCCGCCCTGCCCCGGCGGCTACATGGCCACCCGTTGGTGCTATCCCCTGGCCCACTGGCAAATCCTATTTAACGATTGGATTAACAAACCCGAACCGCAGGCGCTGCTCGAAGCGGCTATTTTCTTTGATTTTCGACGGGTTCATGGCACTTTACCCCTACACAGCCTGAACCAAATTATCGCCCAAGCCAAATACCGGCCCATCTTTTTAGCCCAGCTAGCCGGCAACGCCTTGAGTTTCACTCCACCATTGGGCTTCTTTCGGGGCA
>JAGRCC010000398.1 GCA_020433785.1 Anaerolineae bacterium | reverse complement strand
GTTTGCACTTTTTTAGAAACCAGGTTTTTGATGCCTCATTGATGGCCTTTTGGGGCAAAAAGCGCCCTTTTTTTACGCTAAAAAACCCGGTTTCTGGCCATAATACTTTAAAGTGCAAAGGTAGTGTTCGGTAAATCGGGTTAATTCTGTCTAATTTTTCTTCACCACGGTTTAGTTTTGATGTAAAAACCAGGTTCTCGTTGGGAGAAAGGAGGAGTGGGGGGAAAGAGGTTGTTGCTCGTTGGGCGGAAGGAGATGGCGCCTGGAAACCATATGGGCAGTAATGACAAAGCAAGCTTTGTCGCTCCGATTGGCCTTAAGCTTCACCTTCTTTTGTCTTTGAGTATAATATAAGGTAAGACCGCTGCCAATCTACTTCAGCATACCATAGATCAGCCAAGGACAACCTATGCATCCCAATACACCTGACTCAGTAACGCTGCTTCAACTTCACCTCCAGGATAAATCAACCGACGAATTGATTGCCCTCCTGATCGATCTGGTCCAACAGGTGGATGAACCGACCCGCCAACAATTTTTAGACCAATTGGCTCCACCTGAGCCGGAGGCTGTGGATTTGCGGTCGCCTTCGCCCGACATCTTTTTGAGCCAACTCGCTGCGTTTGCCGAGGCGGTCCCCCAAGGCGACTATTTTGATAAGGAGGCGCAGGATTATTTTGAGGAGCCGCCGGCCTGGCGCGCCTCGCGCACCTATAAATATAAGCCGGAGGATCACGCCGGCCTCAACGCCTTGCGTCACTTTTTGACGGAGGCGGACGCCTACTTTCAAAACGAACGGTATGCGGTGGCGGCCACCGCGTACCAAACGCTGCTGGCCCTGACCCTGGCCGGTAATCCGTATCGAACGTTGGGCGTTCGCCATCCCTTCCGTGAGTTGGGCCAAGACGCCGATCCCATCGTCAAACGTTACTTGATGGCTCTGCAACAGAGCCGGCCGGCTGCTGACTTTTACGAGACAGCCCTAAACTTTCTCGCGCCGCTCGACCACCCCGACCGTCCGTACATCGATGACTTTGTATCGCTCCTTGAGCCCAACCAGCAAGTCGAGGTGTGTGTTCGTCTCGAAGCCTGGGCCGATGAATTGGACCGGCAGGAGATGCAAACCTTCCCCACCGGTCTGCCCATGCAGCTGCACTTGCTCATCCGGCTGTATACGGTTCAGGGTCGGGTTGATAAGGCGGTGGCCGTGCAGCATCGTTTTCGCCATCGCTACACGATGCTGTACGAAACGTTGATGGCCGGCCACGAAATGGCTCAGGATTGGCCGGCGGTCATTTCTTATGGGCAGGAAGCCTTAGCCGTCCTACCCCCCAAAAGGCACCCCAATTTTAGCGCTCCCCGCGATGGTATGGACCCCACCGTTGTGCGCGCGCAAATGGCGCGGGCTTATGAGGCGCTCGGCGATCCGCAGCAGGCGTTCGATATTTACGAACCGGTTTTCGATAACTTATTTGACTATGAAACCTATGCTACGGCTTACCGTTTGGCCGGCTTGGCCAGCGCCGAGCAAGCTCAGGAGTTGAGACGACGGGTTTTCATCAAGCTGCGGCGCGATCTTCCCTCGTCCGGCTATATGTTCTGCCAGGTCTATTTGGGCGAAGGTCAGTTTGAGTACATTGAGCGGTTGCTGGATAGTATGAATAACTACTATTATTTAGAGGCGCTCGAACTGTTGGGCAGCATGTATCTGCTGACGGCGTTTGGATCGGAGGTCAAGCCGAAGATGGGGCCTTATCTGCAAGCCTTGTACGCCAAAATGGCCGAATCCGATGAGGAGCCGTTTCGTTTCTTGCGCGATCACCTGCCGGCTAAACCCGACATCACTCGATCCCAAGCCATCAAGCACGCCGATTTTATCTATCAGCAGATTATGGAGATCCATATTCGTAACGGCCGCAAGCATTACGCGACGGC
>JAGRCC010000397.1 GCA_020433785.1 Anaerolineae bacterium | reverse complement strand
AAACTTGACGCCGCAGTTCGTTTGGCCCCAGACGTTCCAGGGCCGGGCTGAGCAACTCTTGGTCGATGGGCTTGGTGGACAGCCGCAGGTAGGTCGAACGGCCATGTTCCCGGTCGCAGCATTGGCGAATGGCATCGAGCAGAATCCAGTCTAACTCTTGAGCGAAGCAGGGTTCGTAAGCCTGAAGCAGCGGTATTTCAGCGCCGAGAGACGAGGTCACCGTAGACTGGTGCGCGCCACCCTCCGGCGAAAGCGTAATGCCCGAGGGCGTTCCGGCAAAGATAAACTTGGCCCCGGAGTAGAGCGAATAAATCAAGGCGTCGAGACCGCGACACACAAACGGATCGTAAACCGTGCCGATGGGGATAAGATGTTGGCCGCACAGTTCAGTCGATAAGCCCAGCATGCCCAACAGCATGAACAGATTCATCTCGGAGATACCCAACTCGATGTGCTGGCCGTGTGGGCCGGAGTGCCATTTCAACAGCGAGTTAGCTTCAGGTTCGTGATCAGGTTTGGGACGCGGCGAAAACAGCCCCTTTTTCAGAATCCAACCGGTCAAGTTGGTCGAAACCGAGACATCGGGCGACGTGGTCACAACGCGTTCAGACAAGCGTGGTTCACGGGCCAAACTGGTTAGCAACCGTCCAAACGACTGCTGGGTACTCAAGCGGCCGGTGGTGGGAATGGCCAGCGTCTCCGGTACATCGTTGACGGACAGCATAACCGGGGATGTAGGTCGGCCGGAAAAAAGGCGCGCCGCCGCCTGTGTGCAAAGTTGGCCCGCCGCTGAAGCCGGATCAAATGGGGCCCATTCCTGCCCGGCCGGTATGCCCAACCGTTTTTGAAGGGCCGTCATCTGCGCGGGGGTCAGCAGTTTGGAATGATTGAGCGGATGGCCGGCGATAGGCAGTTCCCAGCCTTTGATCGTATAGGCAAAGATAATCGTGGGCCGAGTCGCCTCCGTTTCGACGTGTGACAGCACCGCCAGCAGTTCTTCCAAATCGTGACCGCCCAGATTGCTCAACACAGCCGGGAGATCGTCGTCCGGGATATCGTGGATGACGGCGGCGATGTCTCTTTGCGGCACGCCATCGACGGTAATCAAACGGGGGCGCAGACGATCACCGGGCAGGCGGATAAGTGCCTGGTATTCCTCATTACTCATCTCATCGATGCGCCGGCGCAAAGCCATGCCGCCGGACCGCCGAAAGAGCGCTTGCAGCTTCCGGCCGTACTTCGCTTCGAGAACTTGCCAATCGCTTTCCTCAAACAGACGCTTGAGCTGGCCCGAGCGGATGCCCGGCACCACCCGATCAAGGCTTTGGCGGTTGAGGTCGACAATCCAGAGCAGATTTTTCAACCCGCTCATAGCCTGTTCGAGAATGGCCTCCCACACATTACCCTCATCGAGTTCGGCATCGCCCATAATAGCGACAAAGCGACGGGAGGTCACTTGACCAAAGTGAGTTTGAGCGTAACGATGGGTGACAGCGGCGAAAGCAGGTGCAACGGCCCCCAGACCAACCGAGCCAGTGGAAAAATCAACGTAGTCAGGGTCCTTGGTCCGGCTGGGGTAGGCTTGCAAACCCTTATAAGCCCGCAGGGTCGTTAGATATTCTTGGGGCAGTTGCCCCAAGAGGTACTGAATGGCGTGAAATACCGGCGAAGCATGCGGTTTGACCGAGACCCGATCACCCGCTCGCAGGAAATGGAAATAGAGGGCGGTCATGATCGACACCATCGAGGCCGATGAGGCTTGATGGCCGCCGACTTTGCTATCGTCAGGATTAGGCCGGACATGGTTGGCGTGATGAATGATCAAGGTCGCCAGCCACAGGATACGGCGTTGAATGGTTTCCAGCGCCTCTAGCTGATTAGCAGAAATCGTCTCCCTAACTAGGGCTGCTGGAGAGATATCAGCCTGAAACATACCCGGTTTTATGGGAATCCGCATTGTCCTGCTTCCTTCGACAAGATCATTCGTTCGTGTCCTTATCCATTCCATTCCAAGACGCGTGCGATAAAAATCGTCTTAAAGCACCAGGAACAAAAATTTCTTGAACCCTCACCCCCAACCCCTCTCCCTAAGAGAGAGGGGAGTCGCGTCAGCGACGGGGTGAGGGGTATTTTCTGAAGAGGCTGCTCACTATCGCTAGTCATTAAAGCCTCTCGAAAAGGAAAAATCGTTACCTTCAGTACCGGGCCTGACTAATTACCCCATCACTCCGGCGTCGCCATAGTTCATATCCAGATTTTCCGCGCCACCGCCGCGGGTAGCGCCATAGGTGGGATCGTCCCATTCCGGTTTGTCGGCCACTAACGCACGGGTAGTTAAGATCAAGCCGGCAATTGAACCCGCGCTGCGCAAGGCTGAACAGGGTGTTCTGACGGGATCAATAACGCCGGCGCTGAACAAGTCGGTTAACTCGCCGGTCAACGCATTAAACCCTGTACCCTTAGGCGATTTCATAACTCGATCCACGATCTCATTCGGGCGCGATACCCCACAGTTCTCGGCGATACAGCGTAAGGGTTCGCTCAAAGCATGCTGAACAATCTTGGCCCCTGCCCGGGCGCCTTCCGATAGGGATTCGAGCAAATCATCCAGGGCCGATGCATTCTGCACCAAAGCGGTTCCGCCGCCGGGGATAACGCCATCGGCCATCGCGGCGCGGGTAGCGTTAATGGCATCCTCAATGAGCTGCTCGCGTCTGTTGCGCTCGGCTGGGGTGACTCCGCCGGCTCGAATGATGGCCACGCCGCCGGACAGTTTCGCCAAGCGGGCTTCGAGTTTATCACGGTCAACCATCACTTCCGTTAGCTCAATCTGGCGACGCACGTGATCCCGGCGTCCCCTGATTTGGGCGGGGTCGCCGCCGCCGCCGGTCACATAAGTATTGTCCGAGGTCACGCGAATCTGGTTGGCCGTACCCATATCGTCGATCGTCACATCCTCAATCGTCGCGCCCAGTTCTCGAGTAAAGACCTGACCCCCGGTAATGATAGCGATATCTTCGTTCAGGCCTTTACGCCATTTGCCATACTCGGGCGGATGAACCGCGACAACAGCCGGACCACCGGCTTTTGTTTTAGCCAACAGCGCTGTGAGGGCCTCGCCGGAAATTTCTTCGGCGATAAGCAGCAGCGGGCGATCCGCCGCCTCCACTTTGGCGTGAAGACCAAGGATTTGTTGCGGGGTATTGATGCGGAGGTCGCTAATGAGGATCAATGGGTTTTCCAGCACGGCCTCCATCCGCTCCACATCAGTGACCATGTGGTGCGAAAGGTAGCCGCGATCAAACGAAGCGCCCTCATCCAACTCCATGGTCGTTTCGCCCAACTGCCCAAATTCGACTTTGATGATCCCTTCCGGGCCGACGGTCTTGATCGCTTTAGCCACCAGGCGACCAATCTTGGTTTCGGTAGCCGCGATGCTGGCGACGGCCTCGATAACGACATCGCTTTCGACCGGTTGGGCCGAATTTTGCAGGGTGTTGATCATGACCTCAATCGCCTGATTGATGCCGTTTACGACCTCAATCGGGCTGACCTGGTCGTTAATGGCGGCAAACCCCTCTTGAATGATGGCATTCGCCAGGATGAGGGCGGTGGTTGTCCCGTCGCCGACTTCCTCGTTAGTTTGCATCGAAACTTCACGGGCAACCTGAGCCCCCATATTCTCAAACAAATCTTCAAGCTCGATCTCTTCGATTATGCTGACCCCGTCTCGTGAGATAATGGGAGTGCCGACCGGGCGGTCGATAATTGTATTCCCTCCTTTTGGACCTAGCGTTCCTCGAATTACCTTGGTCAATTTTTCGACACCCCGCCCCAGTGCAGCGCGTGCGTCCGCCTCGAAAAGCAATAATTTAGGCATTCAAATCTTCCTTTCTTTTCCTCATGATCG
>JAGRCC010000396.1 GCA_020433785.1 Anaerolineae bacterium | reverse complement strand
TGAGTTTGACATCAGGATGAATAGACAGGATTTACACGATTTCCAGGATTAAAATAAATAAAAATCATATTAATCCTGTTAATTCTGTCTAAACCAATGTTACAACTTAGAGTTGAAAACTACTTAAAAGGATGAACTTATGAGTAACCAACCAATTTTTTATACCGGCAAAGGCGACGATGGCACCACAACCATCTACGGTCAGCCGGAACGCATCCCCAAGTACCACCCCCGCCCCGAAGCTTACGGGACCATTGACGAAGCCCAGGCCTTTATCGGGCTGCTGCGAGCCGGCGCCAAGCACCCGCAAGTCAAAGACATTCTAACGCGCGTTGAGCGCGATCTGTATTTGATGATGGGCCAGTTGGCGGTGGCCGAGCATGTGAAGCTCCCGGCCAAGCCCCTTGATCACAGCGATGTCGATTGGGTCGAAACCGTCACCGCCGACATCGGGCAAATGACGACGATGCCGAAAGAGTTTATTCTCCCAGGCGATACCGTCAACGGCGCTTACGCCAATTTAGCTCGAACGGTTGTCCGCCGGGCCGAGCGCCAGGTGGCGAAACTTTATGATGAAGAACAGTTAAGTAATAAGGCTATTTTACCCTACCTCAACCGGCTCTCTTCCTTACTTTTCGTCCTGACTCTGTTTGAAGATCAACAGGGCGGCATCGAGCGGCCGACGATTAGTAAGATCGAGTGATGATTATCAACAGCGCTTGTAAGCCCCCCATTTCTGCATTAGCCCGTTTCCCCTTATAATAACGGCCTATGACCGCTCAGGATTCCCATATCGATTAACTAACGTAAGATAGAGAAATGAAGCTGGCACTAAGATTTACTCAGTTGATCCTGATGTTAACCTTAACGCTTTGGGGCATAGCTATCCCCGCTCAAGCCCAGGGCGGCGATGGTCCGTGGCTGCCGGGGCAGGTGATGCGGTTTGAGCCGTTGGCGGGCGAGATGGCTAAGGTTTCTATTATGGATGTCGCTCAGGATCGTCAGGGGTTTCTCTGGTTTGGCGGCTCCGATGGCCTGTATCGCTACGATGGTTATCACGCCACCGTGTTTCGCTATGACCCCAATGACCCGACCAGCTTAAGTGGTAACTGGGCCTCAGACCTGCTGGAAGATGCTCAAGGCGTGTTATGGGTGGGGACCCGCACCGGCTTAAACCGATTTGACCCCCAAACCCAGCGCTTTACCCGCTATCAGCATCAGGCTGATGATCCTCACAGTCTCAGCGAAAACCGAATCTCAGCCTTGCTGGAAGATTCACGGGGCAACTTCTGGGTGGGCACCCGCAGTGGCCTAAACCGGTTCGATCGGACCACCGGGCAGTTTGTCACCTACAACCACGACCCGGACAATCCCAACAGCTTGAGCCATAACGCCATTATCGATCTGGCCGAAGATGCGCAAGGGGTCTTGTGGGTGGCCACGCAGGGTGGGGTGACCCGATTGGTATTGGCCCCTGACGGCACGCCCCAATTTACTCGTTACCAGCACAACCCCGACGATCCGCACAGCTTGAGCGAAAATTATGCGGTCTCGATTTTGGTCGACCGCCAAGACACCGTGTGGATCGGCACCTGGGGTGGGGGTCTTAATCAACTGACGGCAGCCGAACGCGCCAAAGCTGCTCCTCACTTTGTCCATTACCAACACCAACCGGGTAATCCAAGCAGCCTGGGACACAACATTGTTACGGCGTTATTTGAAGACTCGCAGGGGACGTTGTGGGTGGGGATGACCGGTAATGGACTGAATCAATTCGACCGGCAACACCGGACCTTCCGCCAGTACGCCCACGACAGCGCCAACCCCAACAGCTTGAGTGGCAACAATGTTAACGCCATCTTTGAGGATGCTCAAGGGTTGTTGTGGGTAGGGATCGACGGCGGCGGCGTCAACAAGTTTGATCGACGCACGCTGGCCTTTGGTCACCACCAGTACGACCCCGCCGATCCCCGCACGGTAAGCGACGCGCCGGTCTTGGCCTTCGCCGAAGATGACCGGGGCGAATTGTGGCTGGCGACAGACGGCGGCGGACTAAACCACCTCCGGCCTGGGGACACACCCGAATCGGCCGGTTTTATTCAGCATCGCTTTGACGAAAACAACCCCACCAGCCTCAGCAATGACAATGTAAAAGACATCATCCGCGACAGCCGGGGTAATCTGTGGATCGCGACGGAGGACGGGCTGAACCGGCTGGCGTCAAGCGACGACCCGGCATCGCCTCGATTCATGCGCTACCAACATGACGATGACGATCCCGATAGCCTCAGCACCAACATTCTGGAAACCGTGTTCGAAGACTCGCACGGTAACCTGTGGGTCGGTACATTTTTCGGGGGCCTCGACCAACTGCGGCCGGGTGATGAGCCGGAGGCGGCGCGCTTCATCCATTATCAAAACGATCCCGACGATGCCACCAGCCTCAGCAGCAACATCGTCTATGTGATTTACGAAGATACGGCGGGGGTATTGTGGCTGGGCACTCGCGGCGGCGGCTTAAATAAGATGGTACCCGGCGCTACGCCGGACGCTCCGGCCCACTTCGTCCGCTATCAGCCCGACGAAAACAAACCGCGCAGCCTGGCCAGTACCACTGTGTACGCGGTGTTTGAAGACTCGCACAACCGGTTGTGGATTGGCACCTGGGGCGGCGGCTTGCAGCAGCTTGATCGGGCCAGCGGTGAGTTCACGAGCTATATGGACAAGGATAGCTTCAGCGACCACGTTTACAACATTCTGGAAGATGAGCAGGGTTATCTGTGGCTGAACACCCTCAAGGGCATAGCCCGCTTCGATCCGGCTACGGCGACATTTGGGCATTACGATGAAACCGACGGCCTGGCCACCTATTACGAAGGCCGCGCCTACCAGGATCAGGCCGGGCATATCTACTTTGGCGGCCTGAACGGCTTCAACATTTTTAAGCCGGCCGATATTCCTGAAAACCACTACCAACCCCGGCTCTGGCTGACCGACTTTCGGCTGTTCAATGAACCGGCGCCGATCGGTGGCGACTCGCCGCTGCAACGGCCCATCTGGGAAACGGACCAATTGACCTTGTCTCATGCGGATGCCATCATCTCGTTTGAGTTCGCGGCGCTGGATTATGTGGCTCCGGAGAAAATCCGCTATCAATACAAACTGGACGGCTATGAAGCGGCCTGGAACGAGGTTGACAGCGAGCGACGCTACAGCACCTATACCAACCTGCCGTCGGGCGACTATACCTTTCGGGTGCGCAGTACCAACAGCGCCGGCCTATGGAGCGAAAACGAACGGGATCTGACCCTATCGATCTTGCCGCCGTGGTGGCAAACGGCCTGGTTTAGGGGCACTATCCTGGGGGCTCTACTGGGGCTGGCCTTTGTCGCTTACCGCGTGCGGGTCGGCACCATTAAGCAGCAAAACAGAGAGCTGGAAGCACAAGTGGCTGAACGGACGCAGGAACTAGCTAAAAATAATGAAGCCTTGCAAAATGCGGAGATAGTGACAAAGACAACCAACCTTGAACTTCACCGGCGAGTTGATGAGTTGTCTGCGCTCAACAGTATTACCCAACTGCTGATGGCCAACATTGAAAATATGGAAACGGCGCTGAACACCCTTACTGAGATTACAACTCATCTTTTCAATGTCTTCAGCACCAGCATTTCGCTTTATAACATGGAACACAACCAGCGGACAATTGTGGCCTGGTATACCTCTAACGCTTCACACAAAGAATCCAGCCCTATTGGTCGAACGTATCCGTTCATGCCGCTTAACGAGCAACTCATTCAAACCAAGCAGGCGGTTATTATCCCTAATTTCTTAAAGTCTCCTTTGATTACCGAGGATGTGCGCCGGGTTATGTCAGACAGACAAGTGCAGTGCCTCATGCTCGTGCCCTTGTTTGCCCGCACCCAATTGATTGGTGAATTCGCTCTGATTAGTACTGACGTGGACCGACTATTTACCGCTGATGAAGCTCGATTAGCCGAAACGATTGCGGCCCAGATTGCCGGCGCTATTGAAAATATTCGCTTATTTAACACGACGCGCCAAGCCAATGAGCAAGCTGAAGCAGCCAACCGGGCCAAAAGCACCTTTCTGGCCAACATGAGCCACGA
>JAGRCC010000395.1 GCA_020433785.1 Anaerolineae bacterium | reverse complement strand
GGCCGGAAAGCCGTTATCCCGGTTTGACCTACATTGTCTTTCCGGGCAATGTCGGCGGACCTGAAGCCCTGGCGGATATTGTGACGATGTTTACGACTTAACCACCAACTCAATGGCGTTACCGGCCGAATCTCGGACCAGAGGAGCGGCGTCGGTTTGTTCAACCGGATAGGCGAGGTCTTCCAAGTGGGCCAGCAGGCTATCCCTTGCTTGTTGGGTGGGCAGCACAATCTGGTATCGCAATAAACCCAGCGATCCCGGCGGTGGGGGCGTGGCCCCTCTTGAGTTCCAGGTATTTAGGCCCAGATGATGGTGATATCGCCCCGCGCTCACAAAGCCTGCCCCCGACCAGGTGGCCATCAAGTCAAACCCCAGAATATCCCGATAAAAATTGACCGCTTTGTTGACGTCATTAACCTGCAAATGAACGTGGCCCATGCGCGTACCTGTGGGCAAGCCAGTAAAAGCGGTATCCGGAGCGTCGGCTACCAGTGCGGGCAAATCGACGGCTAGGGTGTCCATTTTGACGGTGCCATCCGCTCCATACTCCCACGTATCGCGGGGGCGGTCCCGGTACATCTCGATGCCGTTGCCTTCAGGATCGGATAAATAGAGAGCTTCACTCACCAGATGATCGCCCGCGCCGCCCAGTGGATAGCGGTTAGCGGCCAAATGACTGAGCCAATGGCCCAAATCCTGGCGGGAGGGCAGCAGTATGGCCAAATGAAATAGGCCGGTTGCTCTAGGGTAGCGTTTGCCGCCGGGACGGGACTCCAGGTTGACCAACGGCACACTGTCGATGCCTAAGGCGGCTGTTTGGTCGGTGCGATCAAGTACGGTTAGCCCAATAAGCTGATGATAGAACTGCGTCATTTTTTCCAAATCGGCCACACCCAGGGTGACGGCTCCAACGGTGGTGGCCGGGTCTAAGGCCGGCGCCGCTTGAGATTGAGAATTCGTTTTGTCCATTTTTTGTGCTCCTATTGTACCTGCTGATTATCAGTAGACCGCCCTGCACCCTTCGGTTCAACTTCTCGCCAACTCAGGCTGCGGCGGATTACTGATTATTAATGGTTAAATCGGCCATCACCGGAATATGGTCAGACCCAATATCACCGCCAATTTTATAAGACAAGGCAGTTACTTCCGGCGAAACATAAATATGATCGAGCGGCGCGCCAAATATCACTCGTTCGAAATACCAAGTCGGGCGTAGACCAAAACCCAGGGCGGCGTGTCGTAAATGCGTCCCAGCCACCAATTCCCGCATCGGATAAGACCAGGGCGATGCGTTGAAGTCGCCTAATAAAATCAACGGGCCGGTTTCATCGGCTAACAGACCTTGAATAATTTCTAGCTCGTGGTTGCGACTCGCCGCCCAGCGGCTGTTGAGCGGGGGCAGGGGGTGAGCGCCGTAAACGGTAATGGGCGTACCCTGCCATTCGATGGTGGCCTTGATCAGACGCCGCCGCCGGGTATCGCTTAATGGGACGGTTTCGGCGGCTAAAAACGGCTGGCGGCTTAGCAGCGCCAAGCCCATTGTGCCGCGCATCGACTCGTCATAGACGTAAGGATAACTTTCGCCGACCGCCTCAGCCAACAACCCCATCAAAGCCGGTTCGGCCTCGGTGACCATCACCAGATCAGGTTGATATTGGTTTAGGAAATCAATAACAGCCTCATAATCAGGATCCTGGGCATGAATATTGAGCGACACCGCTCTCAGCCGGTTGTCCGATGCCGATACCGTCGGCGTTAAAGGCAGAAAATAGGGGGCAATGACGACCAGGTTGGCGATCAAGGCCGGGGCCAAGGCCAGGGCATCAATCCGCCGGCGGCCGATAACCAGCCCGGCCACCAGGCAAACGGCCAGCCATATAGCATATTGCAAATTAAAGTGCGATAGTACGTCCAACGTCCAATGAAATTGGCCCAAAAAGCTGCCGAACGTTAACACACTTAATATCAAACCTACGATAAAAGGAAGTCGTTTACTCATTTGTATATCTGTAAATGTGTCGCCTTGTTGGAGATTGTATGAAATTATATCAGGGATTACGGACGGAACAAGTCGAAATCACCAAGTCATTAGTATCCGTTGGACAATCTAGGCCAGTCGGTGGTAAACTGAGCTTTCATTTTGGCCGGACCTAAAAGAGGGATGCGAAAATCCAAAAATTGGTCTTGGCAGTTGAGAGAGGTAAGGAACCTATGCCGATAATCGAATATCAAGGAAAAACGCCCCAAATTGCTGAAGGGGTCTTTATCGCCCCGACCGCAGTGGTCATCGGTGATGTTATTATTGAAGAAGGGGCTAATATCTGGTTCGGTACGGTTTTACGAGGTGATGTAGGTCAGATCGTCATTGGTCCGCGGGCCAGCGTGCAGGATAATACCGTCGTGCATGTCAATCGCCGCCATAATACCATTGTCAAGGCTGATGTGGTGATTGGGCATGCCGCCGTGATTGAAGGGTGCGTAATTGAAGCCGGCTGCTTAATCGGGATGAACGCGACCGTCCTATCCGGGGCCACGGTGGAAGCGGGGGCGATCATTGCGGCGGGCAGTGTGGTCCGTGAGAATCAGACTATACCGGCCCGAATGCTGGCCGCCGGGGTGCCGGCCAAGGTTAAAGGTCCCGTCTCCGACACGGCGCTACAGCACGCCGCCGAAGCCAGCGCTTCTTACCAGCGTGTCTCCCAAACTTACCTGGCGATGGATCTAGCCAATCAAACTGAGTAAATTCCCGGTTGGGAGGGCGAAAATTGACTTATTTCGTTAGTTATGTTACTATAAAAATAGCGCTATCATACCTTTTTATTAAAGTTTAAGGAGTTAGATGAGGTCTTAGAGGTTATGGAGTTTTTAGATCAAACACCGATCGTATGGCAACGATTGGGTCATCAATAAACTCCTTAGCTCTAAGACGCCTTGAACTCCATTATGTAGTTAGTGAAAGGAGAGCCCATGTTGCAACTCGCAATTGGCCAAAACGTTATTCACCCCATCCACGGCGCCGGAAAAATAACTGGCATAACTGAAATGAATATGGTTGAACAATTCACGAAATATTACGTCATTGAATTTTCAACCAAACGGCTTACTTTACATGTCCCCGTTCTCAATCTCGATAGCTGTAGTATTCGCCAAGTCATGTCGGAAAATAAAACCGATGATGTATTTGAAATTTTACAAGGGGAACCGGAAGCGCTGCCTGAGGAATTTAAGCACCGGCGGCGTAAGCTTGAGGATTGGCTACAGTCTGGCCGGCCGGTTCAGATTGCCCAGGCCGTGCGAGCGTTAGCCTGGCGTAACGAAAACGGCGGGTTGAGCAGCCTTGAGAGCCGTCTGTTTTCACAGGCCAAAGATATGTTGGTCACGGAAGTAGCCCTGGCCACCGATCAGGATGCGCTGGAAGCCCGCCATGAAATTGAAGCGATCTTAACCTCAGCGATGATGGCCGGCCCGGAGAAGGTTCTAGCTCATTAACCCCCGGCATACTAATTGAAATTTAACAAGATGACAGGGAGGCTATGGCAGCCTCTTTTTTCATTTAAACCGGGTGGTTACGAATATTTTAAAACCGCGGCATCACGCGGCTGAAGAGTAATGAACGTGGTTGGTGGGAGATTAAGCAGCAGCGAAAGCACCGGCCGGTGCAGGTGAATCGATTTTGGCTCAGCATTGTGGTTAAGCAGCAACAACCCTTCCCCACCATCGGCAAAGTCAATAGCGATGGCCTCGACGTCGTTGGGCAAGGTGAACGGCAAAGCCAACTGATCTAACCCCAAAGCTTCCCAGATGGTTTGAGGCAGCATGTGTTCAAACCAGCAGCCTACATAGACGGCTACTCCCTGCCCAACTTTGTGGTGGGTGGCCGCAATCTGATCCCGCCAAAAGAATTGGTTGTAGAACAGCAATGGCTGGGCGGTGGTTGGCCTGAGCAGTTCGGCCCAGCGCCAGTAGGGAAAACTTAAACCGCCGCTGGCATTGCGCGCCGCCCCCCGCATATCCGGCGGCAGACCCAGATAGTCCTCAACTCGTACCCCCAGCAGCCTATCGATCCCCGCCGGGAGCGGCTGATCGGACCAGATGTTGCTCTGTTCCTTGACGAAGGCTCGAAACGTGACCATTAAGCGCCCGCCCTGCGCCACAAACTGCTGCCAGTGTTGCGTCTGGTCCTCATCGATTAAGTTGGGACTAGGCACAATAACGACTTTGTACCCCTCTATCGGGTCAGACCGGCGAATGACATCGACGTTGATCCCCGCCGCCCACAAATCCTGGTAAATAGCGGTTACAACTTTAAGATAACTGAAATCGTGCTGGTGCGGATCGATTTGAAGCGCCCACCAATCGGCGTAGTCGATCAAAATAGCGACTTTAGCCGGCTGGCGGGAGATAGGGGGAATAGCCGCCTGATCTCTCAAAAAATGGGCCACTTCGCGGTAGCTTCCGGTGAGCGAGCCGTCCTGGCGTAACAGGCCGGCGTGGTACTGCTCCTGCCCGTAACGGGCGGCCCGCCAGCGAAAATAGATCACGGCGTCCGCGCCGTGGCCTAAGCCTTGATAGGTCCATAACCGGACCAAGTTGGGAGGGACAGGGCGATTGTAGGGATGCCAGTTGACCACCCCTGGCTGCTGCTCCATCACCCAAAAGGGCTTTTGTTTGAAGCCGCGCATCATATCATGATTGAACGCCACGTGATGCGGACCAGCGCTGCCCTGCGGATAGTTATCCCACGACACAAAATCGAGGTCGGCGGCCAGATCGAAGTAGTCGATTTCACTGGTATCATCGTTGCTGCCCAGGTAGTTGTGAGTAATCGGCCGGTTGGGCGTCCAGCGGCGCACCAGATCGATCTGCATGCGCTGGTACTCAA
>JAGRCC010000394.1 GCA_020433785.1 Anaerolineae bacterium | reverse complement strand
GGCAAAGCTGGCTCAATAACCAAGACACTCAATCGGAAATTGTGATGATCCCCTTCGCCGCCAGTCCCGCCGTGGCCGATTTTGAGCCAACAACAATCTGGATGTTAGAAAACCGCACCTTCAAGGGCCGAATGGTTAACGGCTACTCCGGCTTTTTTCCGCCAGGTCACGCCCGTCTGCGCGAGGAAATGAGCCAATTTCCCACCGACGCCGGGTTAGAACTGCTGCGCGAATTGGGTGTCAATTACATCGTCGTTGACCATCGATTACTGGATCGAAAATCGAACCAGAAAATTGAAAATTTGCTACCCTTAATCTATCATGACCCACGCGATAATATCTCTGTCTACACCCTCAACTAACCCCTCTCCCTCTCAACTCAAACTCTATCTCTATCCTTAATCTTTATGTCAATAGCTCGCTTGTTCCTATTTTTAATATTCTATGGTAAAATCAAAGCAAATACCCCCATCTAACTGATTGTAAAGTAGGAAGATTATGGATAAGATCGATCGAGATGAAGCCGTAGCTGAATTAATCAATCTACTTAACGAACATCCGGCTTTTGAGCATCTGAATGTTGATCAAACGGCCAAACTGGCGGAGCAGGCCGGCATAAGGTACTGCTGGCATGGAACCCAACTGCTTAAGCAAGGCGATCAAGATTACAATGAGTTTTATATGGTGATTCGCGGCGAATTTAGCGCCATCGATATCGAACGCAAACCGCCTCGGCTGCTCAATTATATGGATACCGGGTCGATGATCGGCATCCGCTCTATCTTGAATGATCAGCCCCGGTCAGCTACCGTCGAGGCGGTGAGAGACTCGGTCGTCGCCGTTTTTAATCGAAAGACTCTTGATTGGCTGCTAACGCAAGACCCCGGTATAAGAGATTACTTCGAAACCATCGAACGCAGCTATGATGAGAAGGCTTTAATTCACTTTCCCGGAAAACAGCCCGATGAGGTCGTGGTGGTGTGGGCTAAAAGGCATTTTTTGGCTTTCTTGGCGAAACTAACCGGTCCCATACTGATTCTTATTATTCCCGTAGTCGTGCTCATTGTCGGCGAGATCATCGGCCTGTCGCTTTTCGATGCCGCCACGGGCTGGATATTGGGGCTGTTAGTCGCGCCATTCATCATTATTTCAGTGCTCATGATTATTTATCACTATGTTGACTGGCGTAATGATGATTTTATTGTAACCACCAAACGGGTCGTTCACATCGAACGTATTTTGTTTTATGGCGAGGAGCGGCGCGAAGCTCCTCTGACCCAAATTCAAAGCGTGACCGTTGAGTCGCACAACTGGCTGGATTTATTTTTCGATGTCGATGATATTTTTATCAAAACAGCGGCAGTTGGGACCGTTGCGGTCGATAACCTGCCGTCGGCTCAATATCTGAGCCGTATTATTTTACGACAGCAGCAGCGGGCCAAGGAACGGGTGGCTCATTCCGACACGCGAGCGGTAAGGGATATGCTCAACCAACGCTTGCAGAAAAACATCCTGGCCGAGCGATCGAAAGATGGCGCCGATCCTAAAATTGTCGTTCATCGCGTGCTGCCCAAAGTGGTTGTTCCCAAATTTACGTTTGATTATTTTGTGCCGCGCATCAGGGTAGTGGCGCCCAACAACAAAGAGATCATCTGGCGTAAACACTATTTTATTCTGATACGACAAATATTTCTGCCGGGGTCGGCCTTTCTCATCACGCTTTACCTGCTCTTGGCCAGTATATTCAGGTTATGGCCGTTTACTTCGGCGACAAATTGGATCTGGATATCCATTTTTATTATTAGTGTCTTGGCCACGTTTTCCTGGTATCTGTTTAGATATGATAGTTGGCGGCGAGATATATATAAGGTTAGTGATACCAAAATTGCCGATATCGAAAGCTCAGCTTTTCGATTACAAGGCGAGCACATTCGCGAAGGTAGCTTCGACAGTATTCAAAGCATTACCTACAACATTCCCAACTTCTTTTACAAGCTCATCAACTTGGGCGATGTCGTTATTGAAACCGCCAGTAAAGAAGGCAATTTCACCTTTATGAAGGTATTTAATCCCAGTTCAGTTCAAGAAGAAATATTCAGACGATGGGATGTCTTCCAGCAGAAAAGAAGAGAAAACACTCGTGATAACACCAACAAACAGATTGTTGAAATTGTTGGTGAGTATCACGAGATTAATAATCCTCCGGCTCCTAATGAGGTTCGTCCCTATTAGTTAAGACTCAGCGGCGGCTTTTGGCAATCCGCGGCGACGCTTTAGCCAGCGACGAATAATCAACACTACAATCACCACCGGGATTAAGAGCACCAACAACAACGGCAGGATAAAGACAAGGCCCCAAATAATGATGTTGGCCACACCCTGCAAAGCCACAACTAACGCCTGTAAGGCTTCCTTAGCCACACCCTGCGGCGCCCACCCGGCCACGCTTACCGGCTGATACAGCACGTCGGGCGTCAGTTGGATGGTGATAGTCGATAAAGCCGATTGATTAGCCAGATAGCGCAGCCGTCCTTCGATCTGCTCAATTTGCCCGCGAATGGTCGTTAATTCGCGGTAAACCTCTAAAATGTCGCTGGTGCTGCCCACTCGCTGCCGTTCTTCCAAAAGCTGCTGAAGCGCCGCTTCGGTAAATTCCAGGTTGGTTTTACGGGCCTGCAAATCGGTAAACTCTTCAGTCACGTCCTGGGTGGTGGAATTTTCGCGCTCAACGCGCAGCGCCATTTCTCGCAGCCGGATAAGCGCCGTTTGATAACGGTCGGCCGGCACCCGGATGGTGACGCTGCCGCGCAGCACATCGCCTGATTCATAGACATTGGAGCCGGACACAAAGCCGTCCAGTTCGCTCGACAGCGCGGTAATGTCATCAACCGCGGTCTGAGTGTCTTTGACCACCAAGGCAATGTCGCCGGTGTAGATGATCACCCGGGTTTCCTGGGCCTGGGCTACAGCCGCTCCCAGGAAATCTTCAATCGCCACTGAGCTGCCATCCGCGTAAAGCATGGGCTCTTCGGCCGAATATTCTTCCATTTCGGCCGGTGCGCTTTGCGGCATGGCGCTGTCGCCGGCTTCAGAATAAGCCATGGTTGGGGCCTCGTTGGCTGCGCCACTACATCCAACCAATACACCGGTTAGGCCGATCAAAATAATCAAAAATGTCAGCACGGAAAATGGTAAGTATCTTCTAGTTTTCATGGTTTGTCTGCTCCGATAATAGCTTTAAATGGGTGAGTCCGACCGCTATCGGACAATTTAATTGTATGCGGTTAAGCTCATAGACGTCAAACAAACCCTACGAGTTCCATACGATCATTATACCGGGGGAAAAAGATTAAATAACCATTGACGATTGACCCATTAACGGTTATTTAGCTCAAACGCTTTAGTTGTGTACTCTGATGGTTTATTCGTCTAAAGTAGGCAGAGGGGCTTATCAGCCAAGTCTCGGGAGAGCCATCACATCTGTTACCAGCCGAAGGCTAAACGCTTCCACAGACGGGGTGGAAAATCCCATTTCTTCATCTTTTCTTGAGTGACCCCCACCGGATAAGAGACGCGTCGATGTTCGAAGGTGCTGGTCTCGACATCTAAAATGCCGTAGGCGGCTCTAGCGTCACCGTCACGCGGTTGGCCGATGCTGCCGGGGTTCAGAATTAGGCGGCGCTCGCCGAGCGGCGTAGGACCGTTGTTAAAATCCGGTACAATGGCATCGCAGGTAGCGCTGGCGTCGACGCCCTCGGTGAAAATTACCGGGCTGTGGGTATGGCCGACAAAACAGTAAAGCGTATTAAAATGCTTGAAGTTGGGTTGAGCTACAGCGGGGTAAAGAATATATTCCCAAATAGGATGGCGAGGGCTGCCATGAACTAACGTGTAAATGTTCTCCTCGACCAAAGCAATGGGTAAATTATCTAAGTAGTCTCGCACATTACCCTTAAGCTGATCGCGCGTCCATAGCGAAGCAAAGCGGGCGTCGGGGTTAAAATCGTCAATATCGAGCTTGCCTAAAACAGCCCAGTCGTGGTTACCGGCAATACAGAGATGGTCAAGCGTCAACAGCAGTTCAACGCACTCATTAGGGTCAGGACCATACCCCACCATATCACCCAAACACCAGACCTTATCATACAACCCTTCTGCGTCTTCTAGTACGGCTTCAAAAGCAGCTAGATTAGCGTGAACGTCAGAAATTACCAGGTAACGCATATAGACCTCTTTAACGAATCCGAAGACCGAACTAACCCTAATTATCTTCGATATATACCAGAATATATTACCATATATCGTTCAATTCTGCCAAAGGCTTTGTCCCTGTCTACTAAAATGTGTATAATCCTATCGGAGATGAGGGAACTATGTCACCCATTTTAGAACCGAACACTTTAGATTTTATCAGTCACAGCGAAACCCAAACTCGCCGGCTGGGCATGCGTTTGGCCCCGTTGCTGCAGGCCGGTGACGTGCTGGCGTTAATAGGCGATCTGGGCAGCGGTAAAACGCGCTGGATTCAGGGCGTGTGCCAGGGTCTACACGTAACCGATCCGGTGATCTCGCCCACCTTTACCCTGGTCAACGAATATCGCGGCCGGCTGCCCGTCTATCACATCGATCTATACCGGCTAGCGGATGCCGCCGAAAGCCTATCCTTTGGCCTGGAAGAGTATCTCTATGGCAATGGCATTACGCTGGTCGAATGGGCCGACAAAGCGCTGGACTATTTTCCTAAGAGTTATCTGGCCATTGAGTTGTATTACCTTGAAGATACCAAACGCCGGGTGGTGATGCGCCCCTACGGCGATCGGTTTTCACACGTATTAAATGAATTTAAATTAGCGGCTTTTGCTCAATAAATTGTAACGATTGAGGTGACTGGCACTTTTGCTCAAATGGACAGTGCTAAATGAAACCAATGCTTCATAATACGACTAAGTGCCAGTCACCTGGACTGCTGGATAAATACAATAAATGATGATCCTGGCGATTGACACTGCAACCCAATATGCCGGCCTGGCGCTGCTTAGTCCTGACGGCCTTATTGCTGAGGAAACCTGGTACGCCGACAGAAACCATACGGTTGAACTGCTACCCCGTCTAGAGCGCATGCTCAGAGTAGCTCAATTACAGGTGCCTCAGTTAACCGCGCTGACGGTGGCTCTGGGGCCTGGCTCGTTTACGGGACTACGCATCGGGCTGGCGGTAGCCAAGGGGCTAGCGCTGCCGCATAAATTAGCCGTGGTCGGTGTACCGACGTTAGAAATTACGGCCTATCCGCTTAGAGACAGCCAGCAGCCGGTCTGGGCCATCGCTCAAGCTGGCCGAGGCCGTCTTTTAGCCGCCAGCTATGGCTTGAAGAAAAACAAATGGCAGCTGCTGGTCGAACCGTTTTTGACCGATGTTGAAGAATTGGCCCAAAAAATTAATGGCCCAGCCTGGTGTACCGGCGAAATCGATCAAGAAACGGCCAAAAGTTTACAACAGCTTGGCCAACCGAGAGTACAGTTGGTGTCGCCGGCCAAGCGACTGCGCCGGCCCGGCTATCTGGCCGAAATTGCCCGGACTCGCCTGGAAGCCGATGGTCAGGACGATCCCGACGCACTGGTTCCCATGTATATCTCATCTATCTGATGACCCAACCTATTCCGTTTAAGATTACACCTTTAACAATCGATGATCTTTCGACGGCAGCCGCCATCGAATCGACTGCTTATACCACTCATCCGCCGCAGCGTGATTACCGGCGCGAGTTGAACAGCCATCTGGCGCACTATTTAGCCCTGCGGGTCCGTATGACTACCCTGTTCGATACACCTAGCGATGCTTCGCTGACCAGAATGATCGGTGTGGCGGGTTTCTGGCTGCTGGCCGACGAAATTCATGTCGTGACGATTGCTATCGAGCCGCACTGGAAGGGTTTAGGCTTGGGCGAGTGGCTGTTTATCGCCTTACTGGAGGCCGGTCAGGCTGCCGGCGGGCAAATCGCGACGTTGGAAGTGCGCCCCTCCAACCTATCGGCTTTATCGCTCTATCGCAAATACGGCTTCGAGGATGCGGGCCGGCGTAAAGCCTACTATAATGACAACGAAGACGCGCTCATCCTAACCACTCCGCCGCTGGCGGCCCCGGCTTATCAAGCGTTCTTGGCCGCTCAAAAAACAACGCTGCTGTCGAAACTGTCAAGTATCGAGTTAGACCAATTACTTTGAACGATGACCAACCCATTCATCGACTTTCAAGCCCAAATTGAAGCCGTAAAACAGCGCCACACAGCGGGCGAGATTAGCCAGAATGAGCGTGACAACCTAATTCGCCGGATGCAGCTGAAAGATGACGCCTGGGGCGA
>JAGRCC010000393.1 GCA_020433785.1 Anaerolineae bacterium | reverse complement strand
GGGCGCGAGGCACCGCCTACTGGAACGTTCGGCTGCTGGACAGTCTGTTCGATTTTGAGGAGATTCGAGTTCATTCGCGCCGGCCCGAAAGCCGGCAAGCCTTTGCCGACCGGCTGGAACGCGATCTGGGCAAGCCAATAACGGTAACCGACACCTGGCAGGCTTGCCTGGACGGGGCCGATATTTTAGTCGAGGCGTCCCGCCTGCCGGCCCCGCAGCCGGTCTTTAAAACCCAATGGATCAAACCGGGCGCGCTGGTCATTCCCTACGGCACCATGAGTACGGTGGAAGATGACATCACCAACATTATGGCCAAAATTGTGGTCGATGATTGGGGGCAATGTTTGATCGGGCCGTTCGGCTGTTTGCGGCGGCACGTCGACTCCGGCCAAATCACCCGCGACACCATCCACGGCGAACTGGGCGATATTTGCGCCGGCAAGCTGCCGGGTCGGGAAGACGCGGCTGAAACGATTTTATTCTGGCATCGGGGCTTATCGACCTCAGACATCGCCTTGGGCTTTGCCATGCTGGAAAAGGCTGACCGGCTGGGTATCGGCCGGGAACTGCCCTACGCATGATCACGCTTAGACAACCGGCGGACCTCACTTGGGACGTGGTCGAAGCGGTAGCCTACGACCACGCCCGGCTCGCTATCGATGAGGCGCTACTGGCCAGGGTTGAACAAGGTCGGGCCGCCTTGCTGCACCTCATCGACCAGGGTGTGCCCTGCTATGGCGTGACGACCGGGTTGGGCGCCCTGTCCACGACCGAGCTAACTGACGCGGAGCGGGCCGAACTGCCGCATCATATGCTGCGGGCGCGGGCCGCGGCCATCGGCCCGCCGCTGCCCAAGCCGGTCGCCCGAGCCACGCTGGTGATCCGGCTGGTCAACTTCCTGTCCGGACTGGACGGCGTCAGCGCCGATTTATGCCGGTTTGTGGTGGATCGGCTGAACGATGATTTCACCCCCTGGATTCCCGGCCTGGGCCACGGTATCGCCGCCGATGTAACGGCCAACTGCCACGCCTGCCAAACCTTTATCGGCGAGGGGTTTGTTTTCGGGCCTGATGACCGCCGCCAACCGGCCGCCGAGGCGCTGGTTGCCCGTGGCGTGGAGCCATACCGCTTGGGGTTCAAGGAAGGGCTGGCCCTGCTCAGCGGGGTAACGGCCGCGCCGGCCTACGCGCTCGATGCCTACCGCTGTTTGGCGCGGCTGTTGAAGCTGGCGACGATGGTCGCGGCGGTATCGATGGACGGGTTGGCCGCGCCGAAAGACGCGGTCGATCCGGCTCTGTTGCCGGTCTCGGCCGAGCCGGGTGTGGGGGCGCTGATCGCCGCCTTGCAGCGGTGGCTGGCCGGCAGCCGCATCGAGCCGGTTAAGCTGCAAGCGCCGGTGTCGTATCGGGTGACGCCGCAGGTGCATGGGGCGTTGTTCGATGCCTTGCAGCAGTTGCGGGAGCGTATCGAGCGGGCGCTGGTCAGTTTTACGGACAATCCGCTCATGGTCCGGGACGAGTCGCCCCAGGGCGGGCGATTGCTGTCGGTGGGACTGTTTCACAATCAGCATCTGGTTAATCAAGTGGAACAAGTGGCGCTGGCTCTTGCCCACGTCGGCTGCTTGAGCGAACGCCGGTTGCACCGGCTGCTCAATCCGGTCATCACCGGCCTGACTCCGCAGTTGGCGGCGCGGCCCGGTCTGGATGCCGGGCTGGTGGTAGCCCATAAAGCCAGCCTGGGCTTGGCGGCTCATCTGCGCTTGCTGGCCCAGCCGATCTCGCTGGCTACCGGCGACAGTTCCGGCGGCCAGGAGGATTATATGGCCCTGGCGCTGCCGGCTATCGCCCGGTTGTACGATATGGCTGAGATGGCGACCTCGATGCTGGCCTACGAACTGCTGGCCGGGTTGGTCGCGCTCGACCGGCGCGGCGGTCAAGCCGGCGATGGGGTGGAGGCGGTGCGGGCCTATGTGCGGCAGTTCATTCCGCCCCTGGAACAGGATCGCTCGCCGGGGCCGGATGTTGAGCAGTTGCGACAGATGCTTGACTCGGCGGCGGTTCAAGCTTTGTTGGATCGGTTTGGCTAACGGACATCGCTGCGTCTCAAGTTCGATTTTTTGGGGCTTGACCGCCGACAGCCGACCGTGGACCGTCGCATATCACCCCATCTGCTCGACTTTAGGCGGTCTGCGGTCGGCCAGCGGCGGTCAGGCGCTTGACGGCCATTCGGCGTTCAAGAGGTGACCACCTTTAGAGGGCGTTAAGCCGAGGCCATGAAAATTTGCTCTGACCCACTGAAAATGCTACAATCCTGGTTACATATTGGGGAGTCGTCTAGTGGTAGGACAGCAGATTCTGGCTCTGCGAGCCGGGGTTCGAATCCCTGCTCCCCAGTTCACGATCGTCTAATAGGGCATGACTAATCTTGGGCATGCCCTACTTTTTTGGTAGCTATTTAGCCGACCAGGTGACTGGCACTTAATCGCGGTAAGTGCGGGGGTGTACGCCAGTCAGTGGTCTCTCTGTTTGAGCAAAAGTGCCAGTCACCTGAATAGTTACTGTGTTTGGTGGTAAGTATGGGCGCGTGGACCCCACGTACATCAAAAAATAAAACGTGGCTGGTGCTCTTTGGGGTGGTCAGCATTGGTCTGTTGATTTTTATGCTTAGCCTGGCCTATGTTCTCATCGCCCAGCCCAACGTAACGGCCGAAACGGCGGCGACCGCGACTCGACCGGCGGGACTGAGCCTGCCGACCGCTCCCGTTCCCACCACAACTCCCGGCCCGCCGCTGCCGGAGCGAATTGACTTTACGGTGGAAGAACCGGTTGAAGGGTTTTCCGACTGCGAGCGATACGGTTTTGAAGGCAGCGTCATTAGCCGTAAGGGGGAGCCGCTGTCTGGCGTCCAAGTAGTGGTGTGGGATGACCAAACCGGCCTGGTGTCGCTGACGACCACCGGGAGCCAGGGTACTTATCTGATCGAACTTGAGCAACTGCCACCCCATCAAAAATTGTGGATCCAGATCTTTGCCAACGATTTGCCCGTGGCTCAGCCCTTATTGGTCGAGCCGAATATCGATTGTCAGACCGGGTTCCAGGTCTACCGGGTCAATTGGCGACAGACGGGTGAGTGATTATTTTGAAGCCAAAAGGATTGTGATGCAGACAACAATTTATACCGATGCTTCCGGATTTGAAACCCTGGCGCACGAGTGGGATGATCTAGTGGAGCGGGCTGTTAACGCTCCGTTTTTTATGCGATTCGGCTACCAGAGCGCCTGGTGGCGCTGTTTGGGTAACGATGATTTGTTCCTCATCGCCATTCGGACCGATGAGGGGCAGTTGGTGGGATTGGCTCCGCTGTATGCCGAAACCACAGCGGACGGGCAGCGCCAGCTTACCTTTGTCGGCTGCGTCGATGTCTCGGACTACCTGGATTTGCTGGTCGACGCCAATCATGTGGCGGCGGTTCACCAGACGCTGATCAGTTGTCTGGCTGATGAAGGCGTGGCCTGGGATAGGCTGTATCTGTGCAGCTTGCCCCACAACTCGATTACGCCGACCCAGTTGGCCGAGACAGCGCGCCAGCAGGGTTGGCAGACCGACGTGCGACAGCAAGATGTTTGTCCAGTAATCACCCTACCGGCCGATTGGGAAGCGTATCTGGCCGAGATCGATAAAAAACAGCGCCACGAAATTCGGCGCAAGATGCGCAAAATCGAACGTGAGGCGGAAACGCGCTGGTATGTGGTCGACTCATTAACGGACCTGGATCAGGCGATGGCCGATTTTATTACGCTGCACCAGAAATCGACGCAAGATAAAGAGGATTTTTGGAGCCAGCCGATGATCGACTTCTTCAAAACCGTGGCCAAAATCTTGGCCGAAGCCGGCTGGCTGAAGCTCTACTTCATTGAGGTCAACGGTATTTTAGCCGCCACGATGCTCTGTTTTGATTACAATAATGAATTTTTACTCTACAATTCCGGTTACGACCCCGAACAGTTTGCCCATTTAAGCCCCGGTAATGTCTTAACCTCTTACACGTTGCGTCACGCTATTGAGTTGGGCCGCCGCCGTTATGATTTTTTACGCGGCGATGAAGAATATAAGTTTCGCTTTGGGGCCGCAGCGGAACCGGTTTATGATTTGGAAATCACGAGGCGATGAGGACCTGATTAGCGAAAGTCAACATCATGATAAAACGTATAGCGATGTTAAGCATACACACCAGCCCTTTGGCGACTCTGGGCGGCAAAGAAACGGGCGGAATGAATGTTTACGTTCGTGATTTGAGCCGCGCTTTGAGTAACAAGGGTATCGCGGTTGACGTGTACACCCGCTCTCAAGACCCGACCCTGCCCCCTATCGATGATCGTTTGGCGGCATGTGGCCGGGTCTTTTATATCAAAACCGGGCCGGAGCGACCTTACAATAAAAACGATATTTACTTTCACATCGATGAATTTGTGGAGAATGTTATTGCCCAACGGCAAACGTACGACGTGATCTTTAGTCACTACTGGCTGTCGGGCATTGCCGCCGGAGCGTTGCGGCATTACTGGCGTATTCCGTACGCGCAGATGTTTCACACCCTGGCCGAACTGAAAAACCGGGTGGCCCAATCGCCGGCCGAGCGCGATACGGCTCAGCGGCTCAACTGTGAAGGTGAAATTATGCGCTCGGCCGACCGGATTATTGCAGCCACGCCGTTGGATCGCAACCACATGATGTGGGCCTATGGCGCGCCGCCGGAAAAGATTGAGATTGTGCCGCCGGGCGTCGATCTCGACCGCTTTCAGCCCATCGACCGGAACGAGGCTAAGGCCGCCATCGACGTGCCGGCTCACCACAAGCTGATCCTGTTTGTGGGGCGGATGCAGCCGCTTAAAGGGATCGATACCCTGTTGCGAGCTTTGGCGGTAGTCAAGCAGCGCGAACCGGTTTTGGTCAAAGACGTGTGCCTCTCGATTGTGGGGGGCGACCCCAACCAGGATTCGGAATTGGAAATGCGGGAGTTCGAGCGGCTGCAGGAGCTGCGCGAGTCGCTGCAAATCGGCGATTTGGTGACGTTTTTGGGCGCAAAGGATCAGGATAAGCTGGTTTATTATTACACCGCCGCCGAAATGGTGGTTATGCCTTCCCATTACGAGTCATTTGGCATGGTGGCTATCGAGGCAATGGCCTGCGGCACGCCGGTGATTGCCTCGGATGTGGGCGGGCTGTCGTTTAGCATCGAGGACGGCTTCAACGGCTATCTCGTCCCTGGTCGAGACGCTGAGGCGATGGCGGCTAAGATCATCTTGCTACTCAAATATGGCGTGTTGCGCGATCAACTGGGCAATCAAGCCCGGCAGTGGGTGGAGCGCTACAGTTGGGACCATATTGCCGACGAACTGCTGGAGATTTTTGAACGGATGGCAAGCGAGTATGGTTAGCAAGACTTTGGCTAATGGGATTAGCGTTTGAGTTTGAATTGGAGAGTCTTTGTCTCAAACTGGCAGTCAAGATAAAGTTTGGTCTCACATCGGGGAATCAAGCGGGCGTTGCCTCAAACAACGGTTGAATCTCCTGTAAATAATCGGCATCTTGCCCGGCCTGCCATAAGTCGTAATTCTTTTGTAAATTCAACCAAAATTCAGCCGACGTGTTGGGAAAAGCTCGCGCTAAACGCAACCCCATTTCAGGCGTTACGGACTTGCGCTCGTTGACAATATAGGAAATGGCCTTACGGGAAACGCCTATTGTTTCGGCTAACTTGGTATTAGAAATGCCCAACGGCGCCAGATAAAGATTCTTGAGTATCCGGCCAGGGTGGGCCGGTTGTCTGTTCTGTGGTCTCATCATTGCCCCCTAGTGATAATCTTCATAGTCTACTTCGTAAATGTCGCCATCTTCAAAGCGGAAGGTTATTCTCCAATTCCCTGAAACCTTGACGGCCCAACGGTTAGCTTGTTTGGGCTGCAATAGATGCAAGCCTGAGCCTGGGAAGTTCAAATCTTGAATGGTCGTTGCAGCGTTGAGTACATCTAATATATCCGCCAGTTTACTCGCGTGTATAGGTTGAATACCCCTTTTCGTCCCATCATAAAAGAAATCCTCTAACCCTTTGTGGCGAAATGACTTAATCACGAGTACCGCCCTTACTCATTCAGAAAAACTATCTCATAATACGAATTGTAACTGGTGGGGTGACGCTTGTCAAGCCAGCTGGTCACACTGCCTTACGGTTTCTTGGGGATTATTTGTGTCTCCCGGTGGAACCGCCCGTTCCAGCCTGTGGAACTCTCAGTTTCAGCCCGTGAGACCATGAGTTTCAGCCGCTGAAACCACTAGTTTCACGTGCTGAAACCACTAGTTTCAGCGGCTGAAACCGACCTCTTCAGCGGCTGAAACCGACCTCTTCAGCGGCTGAAACCGACCTCTTCAGCGGCTGAAACTGCCTTCTGCTTCGGTGGGCTAACTCAATATCCGGCTGTTGATCTCTTGCACCCGGCTGGTGTGGGTGGTGAGGTCGTAGTTGAGTTGAACCAGATTGCCATCCTTGTACCGCATCCGGCGGGCTAAATAAATGAACTCCTCGCTGTCAACCGGAGGAACGGTCAAATCTTTGGTGTTGCCCCGCACCATCCGCAGCGCATTAATTAAATCTTGCAGAAAACTCAGCGCTTCACGCAAATGCACATAATCTTGTTGGGGCAAAATGCCAACAGCAGCCAGGGCGGTCATGGCTTCGCTGGTGTTGGTTACCCTTAAGCTGGGGTAACGCTGACCGTAGGTGATTTGCAAGCCCTGCACCAGATATTCAATATCAACCAACCCGCCGGGGCTGAGTTTGGCGTTGATCGTGCCGGCGGTGACGTGATGTCGAACCTGCCGCTCACGCATCGCTCGCATCGCGGCGATGTCAAACGGTTCGTCGTGGTAAATAAAGTCATCGCGCAGCTTGATGATTTGCTGGCCCAGCTTGACATCCCCGGCGATAGGCCGCAGCTTGACCAGAGCCTGGCGTTCATACGGCCAGGCGTCGCCCTCGGGCGCAAAGTAGCGCCGAAAGGCGTCGAGCGATACGCCTAAACTGCCCGCTTTGCCGTAGGGCCGCAGCCGCAGGTCCAGTTCAAATATCCCTTCCCGCCTGGCGTCGATGACATTATTGATCTCACTAACCAGGCGGTCGAAAAACTCAGCCGTGGTGATGACGCGGGGACCGGTGGTCCGGCCGTTGCCGGCGTAGATCAGCATCAGCTCGATGTCTGAAGCAAAACCCAACTCGCGCCCGCCGCATTTGCCCAACGTGCAGATGGTCATAGCGCACGGGTGGCGATTGCTCAGCCGGGGGAGGCCGTAGTGGGCGCGTAAATCACGGGCGGCGATGCGGTAAGCCTCTTCGACCACCACTTCGGCTAGGTCGGATAACTCAGCGGAAAATTGACCGAAGCCGGTGATGTAACCCTGGATTTGGCGCATGTCGATACGAAACATCTCGCGATCTTTGAAAGCGTTGAGCGCCTGGCGTTGAGGCGGGCCGGGCGGCGTCCGGCTCATCAATACGGCTAATTCGGCCCGCAGGTCTGATTTGCTTTTGCTCTCTTGCAGCGCCGCCAAATTTTTTAGCACGGGGAAAAGATTGGCGTGCTGCATACGCAAGAAATCTTGCCAGAGAAAATCGCTTACACCCAACAGGCGGGCCATAGTGGCCAGCAGTTCCGGCTGTTCCAGCGAGGCGAAATCTTCGGGCCAGTTGGGCCGGCGGAACAGGTTGCCGACAAACTCCCTAAAGTTGAGCAGCGCTGCTTCGGGGTTGGGCGAGCGAGGCAGCAGGTGCGTGAACTGCTTGATCAAAACGGTCGCCGCCCGCAGTTCAAGCTGTTTGGCCGGATCGGTGATTTTTTCATTGAGGCTGTCGCTCACGTAGAGCGTATCGCGGACCCGGCTGCCGGCGGTCTCAACCGCCATGCGGCTGATGTTGATACCGTGCAAGGCCAGGGCGTTGGCTAATTCGTATAGAAAGCCAATGGTATCCGGCGCATCTACTTTGAGAACGGTATAATTGCGAGACGCATCGTTGTCGATCTCGATATCGACCGGATAGAGAACGGCCGGGTCAGCGGCGGCGGTCGTCAACGCGGCCGCGATACGTTTGGCCAGTTGACCCTGAACCTCGTCGCCTTGGCCCGTGTGCAGCCGGCTGACCAGCTGGGCCAAATCTTGCTCATATCCGGTCCAGCCGTTTGGCGACGCCCCATTGGTGGCCTTAACGGTAAAAACATCGACAATTTTTCGGCGGGGGATCAGTTGGCCGGTTTTGGTGCGGTAATGGGGGCGGCGTCCAGCGGCGTGATGACCGGGCAGCGCCGGTTCAGGGGCCGGTTCGTAAGTGAAGACACTGCCGGCGTGGATGTTAAAACCATGGACAAACAATAAGCCGCAGATTAGGGACAGTTCGCCAAGATAATCAAAGCCGACAATGGTGACCCGCCAGAAATCGTCGGGCAGCGGTTCGGCCTCAACTCGCACCGGCCGGCGGTCGCTCAGATCGACCATTAGCGCGGCGTGATGTTCGATTTCCGGGGGGCTGAAGGTTTTGAGGTAGGAGGCGTGCATCTGAGCCAAGTGCGGCAGTAACTCGGCCGGTCGATCAAAAGCGGTTGGGTCAACCGGCGCTGGCTGGGTATTAGACTCGGCGTTATCGTCTAACTGCTGTTGGAAAACCAACCGAATGATGGTGCTGTGCTGCTGATATTGATCGACAAAGCGGTGGCCGGCCTCGCTGCCGCGAAACCCCAGCCGCCGGGCCAGGTGAGTTAAGTCGTCTGGGTCGTCGGGCAGGGTGTGGGTTTGGCGATAATGCATGAGCTGCAAGTGGTGTTCAACGGTACGCAGAAAGGTGTAGCCCTCGGTCAGCACACGGTATTCGTCGGCGGTCAGAAGATTTTTGGCAAAAAGGACCGACAGCGCTTTAAGCGTGTTTGACCCGCGCACCTGGGGCATTTTTCGGCCGTAGGCCAGTTGGTTGTACTGAGTGACGAATTCGATATCGCGGATGGAGCCTTCGCCTAATTTGACCTCGCCCCACTGGCGGCCACGCTGCTTGAGCTGGGTTTCGATGCGCGCTTTGAGCGCCCGAATCTCCTCGCGGACGGTATCGGCGGGGGTAATGAACAGTTCGGGTTGGATGTTGCGGAGAAACGTTTCTCCCAGTTTTTTGTTGCCGGCAATCACCCGCGCTTTCAACAGCGCCTGCCGTTCCCACAAGCGGGCGTGTTGGTGGAGGTAGCTCAAGTAGCCGTCGACCGATGACACCAGCTCGCCGGTGCTGCCCCAGGGCCTGAGCCGCATATCGACCCGATACAGAAAGCCTTCGGGGGTCATGCGGGTCAGGTTTTCGATGAGCCGCTGGCCCAACTGGCGGTAGGCGCTGGGTTTGGCGGCGGCCAAAAACAGCAGATCGATGTCGGAGCTGTAGTTGAGTTCTTCCCCACCCAACTTACCCATGCCAATCACAAAAAAATCGGCGGCGTCGATGTCTGACTGCCGGGCGGCCAAGGCGAGGGCAGTTTCAACCAGGCTGTCGGCCAGGTGTGACAATTGCAAGGTGATGGTTGATAGATCAAACGCGCCTAATAGATCGGAAGCGCCGGTGCGCAGCAACTCCCAACGTTGGAACCGGCGCAGGGAGTCAAGAGTGGCGATATTTTGCGGATCGGTAGCGTCGAAGGTTCGCGATAGAATGGCGCGGGTATCGGCCATAAATTGAGGCAGGGTTTTGGGTTGGGTCAATTGGTGGTGGGCGGTCAGGCGGTCGAAATAGTTGGGGTTGCGCAGCAGAATTTCGGTGAGAAATTGGCTGCCTTCAAAAATCTTTAGCAGGATTTCAATAGCGCGAGGGTTAGCGGCGAAATCGTGATAGAGTGCCAGTTGATTGGAGGCGTTATTGATAAATCGTTCAAAGTTGACCAGGACCCGGTCGGGGGTGGTGGTTTCGGCCAGGGCGTTGAGCAGGTGCGGCAAAACCGGGGCCAGCGCCTGGCGCGCCGGCTCAGATTTGGCGATGCGGTTCAAGCAGCGTTCGGCGGCTGGAATATCGGCTAAGCCAACCGGAGCCAGCCAGGTTCGTATAGCCTCAGCATCGGGCGTCTCGGTCAGTAGAAGGGCTTCAGCGCCCTTGAAGGTTAGTGGGGCCATCTTAATGAATATTATAGTTGAAATTGGGGATTAGGAAAAGCAATAAAAAAGGGATGAACCGGTCAGATTCATCCCTTTTGATGATACAGTAGGGTTTTTGTAGGCCAGACTTAAGTTTGGCCTACAATACTGAATGATTTTTGCTTAGATATCAAAGTAGAGATTGAACTCATACGGGTGCGGTCGCAAGCGAACGGCGTCAATCTCGTCAGAGCGTTTGTAATCGATGTAGGCATCGATCAAATCTTCGGTAAAGACATCACCTTGCAGCAAGAACTCTTTATCAGCTTCCAGCGCCTCGAGTACGGCGTCGAGCGTGCCGGGGGTGTTGGTGATTTGGGCCGCTTCATCCGGAGGTAGATCGTAGAGGTCCTTGTCAATCGGCGCGCCGGGGTCGATTTGGTTTTGAACGCCGTCAAGGCCGGCCATCAACATGGCGGAGAAGGCCAGGTAGGGGTTGCAGCTGGGGTCGGGGGCGCGGAACTCGATGCGCTTGGCTTTGGGGCTGCTGGAGTACATGGGGATCCGGCAGATGGCTGAGCGGTTGCGCTGGGAGTAAACCAGGTTGATCGGGGCTTCGTAGCCGGGCACCAAGCGCTTGTAGGAGTTGGTGCTGGGCGCAGCGAAGGCCAAAATGGCGGCGGCGTGCTTGAGCAGCCCGCCGATGTAATAGCGAGCGATGTCGGACAGGCCGGCGTAACCGGCTTCATCATACATGACGGTTTCGCCGCCTTTCCAGAGGCTCTGGTGGGTGTGCATGCCGCTGCCGTTATCTTCAAAGAGCGGCTTGGGCATAAACGTGGCGCTCATGCCGTTGAGGCGGGCCACTTGCTTGACGATGTATTTGTAGGTGATGAGTTTATCGGCCATGCGGGTCATGGTGTCGAAGCGCAGGTCGATTTCACATTGGCCGGCGGTGCCGACTTCGTGGT
>JAGRCC010000392.1 GCA_020433785.1 Anaerolineae bacterium | reverse complement strand
TCTTCCTTTCTTTTCCTCATGATCGGTTACAATGTGATAATAACAGCCTGGTCATACTTCGAGGCAGCTTCCAACGTATGACCGCAATCTTGATCAGATTTGACGGTGAAATCACAGCTCAGCCTGAGATCTGAGCCGTGATTTCACCGGATAAAGATGACTAAAGTCGGGTGACAGTCACCTAGCGGACTTTAATCAGTCGATGTACTCTTTGGTCGCATCAAAATCAGCATAGAGCACCACGGCGTCATCCAGCACGACCATGCGGCCATAGTGCGTTGACATTTCAATTTGGAAGGTGTACGGATCATATTCCTTGCCCAGGGCTTCGCTGATTTCGTTGGTGTCGAAGACCAGTTTATCCGTCCCATCGATGCGGATCATGGCCGGATATTCCGTAACGACCACGCCGGGGCGACCGCGCATCAGATCGGCGACGATTTCACCCTCGACGCTGCGATTCATCGTCACTCCGCATTTATCGGTGATGTTCCATTCGAGTTTACGATCGGCAAACGTACTCATATCTTCACCTCCGTTGGCAATTCAATATTAATTTGAGATAACGTGGTGGTCAGCCGGTTCTTGGCCCGCGCAAAGGCATCAGAAAATTGGACACGCTTCACCTGGGGTTGGGACCAAATTGGCTGCATTTGGTGAGCCGCTTCAACAGTCAGCGGCACATGCTCTTTGAGCCAATCTTGCATCACTTGCTTATTATTGCTGCCGTGGGTTGGGTCATTGGCCAGGATATGGAACAGTTCGATAGCGTTGTTCAGGTTGCGCTCGTAATCACCCTCAGCCGTGGAAACAATGGCCGGTGTGACGAAGTCGCCGTGCATGGCCCCGCACTGCATGACAAAGCCGCTGCGGAAGGGCTCGGTCACCAAGGCTTCGTAGACGATGTTGGTGACAAAGTAGGCTTTCAACGGATCAAAGTCATTTTGCAAAATCTCGATCGCTTTACGCGCCCCTTGCCAGACCGGATCATTCATCCAGTGATCCTTACCCGCTGACTCATCAAGGCCGCCATCGAGATCGATGTTAAGCTCAGCGATGTACAGCGTTAAATCTTGGGCAAACCGTAATTTGTAGGACGAGTTGGTCAGAATGGAGTTATTAATCATCTGGGTGTAACCGCCCCGCTGCGCCACCAAAAGGATACCGCCTAAAGCATGCTCGGGGTGTTTTAGGGCCCCCACGTGATCTTGAATGACCTTCAGCCAACTCTTATCGAAGGTATCAACCGCTCGGCTGGCGCGAGCCACCGTCGACACCAGCCTGATCGACTCCTCGATACCACTTTGCCTTTGGAAATGATTCCGCTCCCACTCCTCATCAGGAGCCCGGTATTTGTGCCAATCCGAACTGCGTAAGGCGCTTGCTTCTTTACTATAAGCGGGTGAGCCATCCGCAAACGAGATGATCCAATCCTGGATCAAGTATCGCTCCGGGTCGGGCTGAACATCAACCGTTACATCTTCGTAGTGAGTGGCTCGACGGCCCTTTGGTTCGAAATAGTTGTACTGACGACTATCCGAACCGGCGAATTTTGCCGCACCCGCTGCGGCTGATTGTCTAACTTTTTCTGCCATAATTTACTCCTCTTTGAGATTAAGTAATTTATTTTCCCGCGATGAGTGCCTCATTGACCTCATCGTCACCTCACACCTTAAACCAGGGAGTAGGGAGTAAGAAGTAGGGATTAAGGGGGAAACCCTCTACTTCTACCTCCTTACGCCTTGCCTACTGCATGGTTCATCCCACAAAGTTACTTATTACCTGTCATTCCTCAGCGCTTCAGGAGATGTCGTAAATTTATCCATATGGATGCGTTCCTCACTGACCCGGTTGAGTTGAAGCACCGGCAATAAGGCATCGATCATGGGCGGCGGCCCGCAGGTGTATACTTCCATTTCAGGCGCGCCCAAACCTTCTTCCTTAAAGAATCGATCGACAACGGTATGGATGAAGCCCCGTTCCCCATCCCAATCGGTATTGTCACCCAGATGGGACAGCCCCGGCACAAAGCGAAAATGGGGCAGTTGTTTGGCAATTTCAGCAATTTTGTCCAGGTAGAACAGGTCACTTGCGGTGCGCGCCCCATAGAAGAACGTGATTGGCCGGCTGCGATCGCCTTGTTCCAGGTGAGCATTCAAAATAGACCACAAAGGGGCCATGCCAGAGCCGCCCCCGACCAAAATCATCGTGCCCTCACTGTGTTCTCGGCGGAAACAAGTACCGTAGGGGCCTTTGATCATGACCGGATCGCCCGGCTTGAGTTTATCGCGCAGCAGCGATGAGAAAGCACCATCTGGGTACATTTTGATGATGAATTCCAGCTTATTCTGTTCACTGGGGGGATTAGCCATTGAATAGGACCGGGTTACGCCGTATTCGGGCAGGGTCATATCAACATAGTGCCCTGCTCGAAAATTAAACGGCTCTTCTACTTCGATTTCAAGGCGGCGAATATCGTGCGTTAATTCTTCGATCTCCGTAACCGTCGCCGGAAGCTCCTGGATCGGCATGGCACCCAGCAGCAATTCGTCGTCGTAAGTTAACAGCTCGACAACCAAATCACTATAGGCTTTTGACCGGCATAACAAGACGTAGTCCTCATTACGCTCGTAATCGGGCAGGGCAAAGGTAGAGTATTTGAGCAAATCAATATCGCCTTCCAGCAAAATTGATTTACAACTGGAGCATTGTCCCTCCTTGCAGCCGTGCATCAACATGATGCCCTGCCGAAAAGCAGCGTGAAGGACAATCTCCCCTTCTTCAACTTCCATTTCTACCCCTACCGGCTCAAACCGAACGGTGTAAACGTTTTTTTCGTCGGCCATACAGCTCCTCTTCCTTAATAGTAATAGTCTTGTAACGTTATACGATCATCAAGTACGATGAACGTACGCCTTCTTACTCCCTATTCGGTCTGAGAGCAAGAGGGCGATTATGGCGTAATCGGATTAAATAGGTCGAATCTTGTAGCCGGCTCGATAGGTCGCGGCGGCCGCTTCTCGCTCTTTGGGAGATAAGGCGCGGAAGCCTTCCAGCGGGCTGTTGACCGGCAGGTCTTTGACGTGCTCTAACTTCCACATCTTGCTGTCATCCATGTGCAGATGTGGCTGCGGCATCAACGTCTTCCCGTCATTGCGCACAAAGCCCAGGTCAACCAGCGCCTTGTCCAACGTCCAACCGTGATACACCGTCTCCCATTCTCGCTTGCCGCTGAACCGCCCCATCGCCGGCGTCGGTCGCCCTTCATACTCCCCGGCAAAGGC
>JAGRCC010000391.1 GCA_020433785.1 Anaerolineae bacterium | reverse complement strand
CGGCCGGTTCGGCAAAGATGCCGGTGGGCCGGGCCAGGGCCGGAATGGCCGCCAAAATCTCCTCATCGGTGACGGAGATGAAGGCCCCTTGGGTTTCCTGTACGGCCCGCATGGCTTTAAGGCGATCGCGCGGCAGGCCGGCGCAGATACTATCGGCCACGGTGGTGGCGTTGATCGGCGGCTTGGTGAGGACGTCCTCGCCGTTTTGCCAGGCATCGTACAGATAGGCGCTGCCCGCGGCTTGAACGCCCATCAACTTGGGCATGCGATTGATCCAGCCCAGTTCGAGCAAATCTTTCAACCCCTTATGAACCCCGCCGATAATACAGCCGTCGCCGACACTGACAAAGATGCGGTCGGGCGCGCGCCAACCCAACTGCTCACAGATTTCGTAGCTGACCGTCTTTTTGCCTTCGGTCATGTAGGGGTTGTAGCCGGTGTTGCGATTGTACCAGCCGTACTTGGCGGCGGCTTGCAGACACAGCTCAAAGGCGTCGTCGTAGGTGCCTTTGACCAGCATCACCTGTGAGCCAAAGACCAGCAGTTGGGCGATTTTGGCCGGCGGCGCGGTCTCCGGCACAAAGATAATGTTCGGCTGGCCGACGCTGGCGCACAGTCCGCTCAGGGCCGCCGCCGCGTTGCCGGTGCTGGCCACGGCGATCATCTCCGCCTGCTGTTCCTGAGCCTTGATTACAGCGATGGCGCTGGCTCGATCCTTGAACGAGGCCGTCGGCAAGCGGCCATCATCTTTGACCCAAAGCTGCTTCAAACCCAGCTCGGCCGCCAGCCGCCGCGTTCGATACAACGGCGTCCAGCCGACCGTCAGCGGCGGCACTTTGCTGTCGCGGTTGATCGGCAACAGTGGTTTGTAGCGCCAGATGGTGTAGTTGGTGTTGTACAGCAAATCGCCCTGGCTGATCCGCCGGCCGATGAGGTCGTAGTCGTACTGGACATCAACAATGCCGTCGGCGCCGTGGTCGGGGCAGACGTAGGCAATCTCGTCCGGCGCGTATGTTTTACCGCAGATGAGGCATTTGAGATGGAGAATGTGATCGGTCATGGTTGTCTTTAATTTCCGTAAGTTAATCGTGGGACTTAGGACGTGGGATGCTGTTCAATTTACCCGTTCCACGTCCTACGTCCTACGCTGTTATTCTCGTTCCCGTCTCGCCGGCCACCGCCCGCTCGATGTTTTCCGGGTTGGTGATAACGGCTTCGCGGCCGCCGCGTTCCAGATATTCAACGACAGCCTGGATTTTAGGAGCCATACTGCCTTTGGCAAAATGACCGCCGGCCTGTAAATATTCCTTGGCCTGGGCCAGCGTCAAGTGATCGAGCCAGGTTTGGTTGCGTTTGCCGAAGTTAAGCGCCACTTTCTCGACGCCGGTGCTAATGATAAACAGGTCGGCCCCCAATACCGTGGCCAGCAGCGAGGCCGCCAAATCTTTGTCGATGACGGCCGCCGTACCGGTTAAGTTCCCCTGTGCGTCGGCCACCACGGGAATGCCGCCGCCGCCCACCGCAATGGTGATGATCCCGGCAGCCATTAAATCTTTGATGATTTTTTCTTCAACGATGCGCAGCGGGCGAGGCGACGGCACCACCCGTCGCCAGCCACGGCCGGCATCTTCCATCACTTCCCAACCTTCGTTTTGGCGGCGCATGGCCTGGCCTTTGGTCATAAACGAGCCAATCGGCTTGGACGGATTTTGAAAGGCAGGGTCGGCGGGATCGACTTCGACCTGGGTGACCACGGTAACGGCTTGCTTGTCGATGCCCATCTGCCGAAAATAGTTGTAGAGGTGCTGCTGCAAGGCATAGCCAATTGCGCCTTGTGTATCGGCCCCGCAGACGTCGAGCGGAACTTCGTGCAACTCGTGGGCGGCCAATTCCGAGCGTCTCAGTATAAAACCGACCTGCGGCCCGTTACCATGCCCAATCGCCACGTTCCAGCCGGCCTGAATCAGGTGAGCGATGTGTACCGCCGTTTCGCCCGCCGCCTGAAACTGGTCAGGAATCGTTTTATGCTTTGGGTCTTTAATCAGTGAATTTCCGCCAATCGCGATGACGGCAATTTTATTGGGCATGAGGTGTGTGTCTCCTGATGTGTTAAAGATGGAAGAATAAAGGCTAAGGTTGAGGCGAAGGCTTAGAATTAGAGAATGGAGACTAGAGATTAGAGATTGAGAGATCATGTAGCATGCAATCTCCAGTCTCCAGCTTCCAGTCTCTAATCTCCTCTATAGCCTTAGCCTTATATTTTAGCTCATGGTCAAAGCCATAACCGCCTTTTGGGCATGCAGACGGTTTTCGGCTTCATCGTAAACGACCGATTGCGGTCCGTCGATGACACCGTCGGTGACTTCGATGTTGCGGTCGGCCGGCAGGCAGTGCATATAGATGGCGTCCTCTTTGGCTAGAGCCATACGTCGTTCGTCGGTGATCCAATCGACATACTTTTTGCCGATTTCGATGCTTTCGGCTTCGTCTTCGGTGGTGACCCAGCAGCCCCAGCTTTTGGGGTAGAGGATGTCGGCATCTTTGAAGCCGGCGTCCATGTCGTCCATAATTTCAAAGCTGCCGCCCGACGCTTTAGCATTGTCAGCGGCCTGCTGGACGATATCGGGCATGAGTTTGAACTCCGGCGGGTGAACCAGGCGAACATTCATGCCGTAGCGAGACATCAGCAAAATGAGGCTTTGCGGCACGCTGAGCGGCTTTTGATAGCTGCTGGCGTAAGCGTAGCTCACGGCGATGGTCTTGCCGCGCGGGTCGCCTTTTTTCTCGATGATGGTCATCAGGTCGGCCAGAATTTGGAAGGGGTGGTAGACATCGCATTGCATATTAAGGACCGGCACACGACTGGCCTCGGCCACCTCGGTGATGTATTTGTTGCCAAAGTTCCAGTCGCACTGGCGGATGGCGATACCGTCGAAGTAGCGGCCGTAAATTTCGCCGATCTCTTTGGCCGTGTCGCCGTGGCTGATCTGGGTGG
>JAGRCC010000390.1 GCA_020433785.1 Anaerolineae bacterium | reverse complement strand
CCGGGGTATCGCTGCTGGTGGGCGGGATTGGAATTATGAACATTATGCTGGTTTCGGTTACGGAACGGACACGCGAGATCGGTATCCGCAAGGCGGTGGGGGCCAAGCGACGGGATATTATGTTTCAGTTTTTGGTGGAGGCGACGGTTATCTCGTTGATTGGCGGCATGTTCGGCATCGGCTTGGGTTATGGCGTGTCGCAGTTGCTGCCACGTCTGATCCCCAATCTGGGAGAGACGGTGGTCACGCTAGACTCGATTTTGCTGGCAACCAGCTTTGCGTTGGCCATCGGTTTGTTCTTTGGAGTCTATCCGGCCACACGGGCCTCACGGCTGAAGCCGATCGAGGCGCTGCGGTATGAGTAGAGTTGGTAGAGTTTATGGAGTTAGTGGAGTTGGGGAGTTTAGGCTAGGTAATTGGATGGTTGGTTGGGTAGCTGGTTGGTTAGGTGGATGGTTTGATTTTGGCCTTAGTCTCAACCTTAGCCTTTTGGTTTGTGGCGTTAAGGTCACTTTAGGTGTTAACGAAAGCGTTTGTTTTATGTTTAGCTAGTCAGGTTGTCTTGACTCGCGTCTTATGGCATAATTGAAAATATCGGCGGAAGGTCAAGGGTGCCATGAAACGTGAAGACATCATTCAAATCGTTAAATTAGCCCGTCTGGCAGGTGAAGTGCCGGATTTACGCCATAAAGATTTGAGCGGGCAAGATCTCCGCCAAATCGATTTGCGCGGCGTTGATTTGAGCGGAAGCGATCTGCGCGGGGCCAATTTGAGTGGCGCGAATCTGCTGCGGGCCAATTTGAGCGGGGCTGATTTAACCAACATCGATGCATTCAAAACACGCTGGCAGGGCGCTAACCTTGATCGCGCCAGCTTGGTCGGGGTGGCGATGATCGGCGCAAGAATGGATGCGGTCAGTTTCAATGAGGCCGACTTGAGTGAGGCGAATTTTTATGAAGCTCGGTTACGTTGGTCAGCCTTCAAAGATGCTAAACTGAAAGGGGCCAATTTAGCCGAGACGGACTTACGCGAAGCCGATTTGGACAAGGCCGACCTATCAAATGCCATTTTGCGTCAGGCCAACTTAACAGGAGTTAATCTTAACGGCGCGAACTTAAAGGGCTGCGATTTGAGCCAGGCGGTGTTAGATGGCGCTATTTTAACAAATATTACGCTGGCCGAGGTCAAGTTAAAAGGCGTCAGTTTCGATGGGGCCGATTTGAGTAAAAATGACTTCAGCGGCTCTAATTTAGGGCCGGTTAACTTTAGCGATGCAAAATTGACTGAGGTCAATCTGCAAGGCGCTAATCTTAAGAAGATGATCCTGGTTAGAGCCGATTTGAGCCAGGCCAACCTGCGAGAGGCCGATCTGGAAGGGGCCGACTTAAGTCAGGCCAATTTGAGTCAAGCTGATCTGACCAATGCTAAAGTGACCGAAACGCAGTTGGCTTTGGCCAGGAAATTGGAAAAAGCGACCATGCCGGATGGCAAACTCTACAAGCCTCTGACGCTTCCCCCTCGACCGGCGGGCAAGAAGGAAAAGCGTCGAGCTACTGCGTCGGGGCTGGCGGCCTCCCTGTCAAGGATAAAAAATCGTAAAGAAGACGATGATGAGACCTGATAGGTTTTACTTTGATAACGAATGAAAGAGACAAGGCCTTTAAAGCCTTGTCTCTTTTTTATTTGTCTAACGGGTGCGATCAGAAGTAATTGGGTTTACTGCTATTGAATTGGCGGCTATATCTTAGTAATAGCGATAATAGGCGGGCTGGTAAGAGTAACCGTAGTGGGCGCGGTTGTTATAGTAATTTTTGTAGCAGTATTGGCTGTAGTAGTTACTGTAATATCGGGGATAATAGGTTCGTCCATAGTTATAGTTGTTGTAGCGGGAGTTATAATAGTTGTAGCCGTAATTTTTGTGGCCGTAGTTTGAATAGTTGTAACCTTGGTAGTTATTGTGGTAATGGTTATAGTTGCTATTAGGCCCGCTGGCCTGGCTGGTTTGAGTGGTGATGGCCAACATGGTTACGGCCAAGACCGCTGCACAAGCGAGGGTAATAAATTTTTTCATGACGTCTCTCCTTAACTCATAAGTTTTTGTTTTTTTAGAACTACAACTGATCACCCGTCAAACCTTCATCACGCCGACAACAAAAAAAGCTCAAACCATTAGCCGCTAAGTGCCTTGATTTGAGCTTTTGTGACGAATTCCATGGCAAACTCCGTAACTTCCCCAGGCGTAGAAACAAGTGGGGAAACAGAAATTGAATGCAAAAATTGGATTGTTTAAAGAACAGAACGGTTTTAACTTTACCTGACGCTTATTATCATCTCAGATAATAGGCGGGAAGTCAATACCTACTTATGTCCCAATTTCAGTCAACTGGGGGCGATTCAGACGGAGTTGCCCTGGTCCTTGAGGTTTATTCTTTACACAGAATTGCCGTATCGGATTGATTGGTGTGATATTGGTATTCAACGCCATCGGCTTGCAGCACAATTAAGTAACCGAGCGTAATCACCTGGGCATACATAAAGCCTTCTTGGGGACAGCCCAAACTGGCGTCAGACCACTCTCTGGCCTCAATTGACACCAGCGTTATTTGGTCAAGCGCCACATTAATCTGCGGCGCCAGATCATTAATGGCGGCGGCCAGGGCTTTTTCACTGCCGGGGACCGGGTTCATAGTCTCAACCAAACTGTTTACAGTACTCTCCTCAATTGTAGGTGCGGGAGAAATGGGAGAGACAGGTTCAATAATTTCGGTTGGTAAATCAGTGGCCGTTGGTACCGGAGCCGTCACTGGTTCATTAGTAGCGGCCGGCGGCTCGGCAGTGGCCGTTTGAACTTGAATATTGCCGCCGGATCTATCAGCTTGTTCGGCCACTTCAGGCCCAGAACAGGCGGCTATGACCAGAACCAAACCACACACGGTCATTACCAACTTGATTTTATTTTTTAGGAAAATCACAAAATTACCTCCAACCAGTAAGTCGTTATTCTTCTCCATATTAAGACGTTGGTTGGAGTAATTGAGTTCCCTATGATAACAGCGTACTTTCAACGGCATGCGGAGATAACCCAACGACAATGATCATCTTTTCAGCCGAACTTAACCCCGCCGCAATCTCCACCTTTTCTCGTTTGACATTTAGTTTTTGAGCGATGAAGTTAATTAGCATATCGTTAGCGATGCCGCCGACGGTATTGGAGGTCAAGCGTATTTTCAGGGCATCGCCGTGTTTGCCGACGACTTCATTTTTAGGCGCTTTGGGTACCACATGCACGGCAAAGGCGGCCCCTTCTTCGGCTTTAGTGATATTAAACTTGATGTCACGCATAGTTTTCTCCTTATTTTTTTACCCACGCAAAAGCCCAATCAGGATATTTTCAATCAAACTGAGCCCAATAAGAGCCACAATCGGGCTTAAGTCAATCATCCCGACGGTTGTGTACCGGCGTAGTGGTTCTAAAATCGGGTCTGTAATAGAGTTTAACATTTGAACCACAGGGTTATAGGGATCAATTCTAATTCCGGCCATAGGCAGCCATGACAAAATGACTTTAATCAAAATAGCCCACCACAAGAGCTGAAATACGATCTGAATGACGATGATTAAAAAATTACTCATTATCCTCTAATCCTCCCAGATAACGGGATTTCTGGCAAGCTGCCCAAATGGCTTTGGAAATCACGGCTCGAAAGCCGCCCTTTTCCAATTGGTATAAGGCTTCGGCGGTGGTGCCGCCCGGCGACGTGACCATGTTGCGGAGTTCGGCGGGGTGGCTGCCGGTACTGCGGGCAAAAGCCACCGATCCTTCCAGTGTCTGGTAAACCAACTGCTGGGCTACCGGTCTGGCGAAGCCCATGTGAACCCCGGCATCAATCAGGGCCTCCATAAATAAATAAACGTAGGCCGGTCCGCCGCCGGATAGGGCTGTGGCCATATCCAGGAATTTTTCGCTGTCTACAAAGATCTCTGCCCCTAATGCTCCTAAAATGGCTTGAGTTTGCTGTTTTTGTAGGTCATCGACCTGCTCGGTGCAGGTCCAGACGGACATACCTTTGTTGACCTGGGCCGGCGTATTGGGCATCACCCGCACCAGGCGGTCGTGCCGTAAAGCTTGACTGATAGTGTTAATGGTTGAGCCAGCCAATATGGATAAGACCAGCGCTTCAGGCGGGATCTCATTTTTCAATTCTTTGCCAATGGCGGCTAGCGTTTGGGGTTTGACCGCCAAGACTATAATATCGGCCCCTTTGACCGCTTCAACATTGCGTGGCGAGGTCTTAATTGAAAAGCGTTGTTCTATTTTTTCTAATTGAGCCGCAAAAGGGTCACTAGCGGTGATATGGTGGGGGGCAACTAAACCTTGCTCACACAAACCAGCTATCATCGCCGTGGCCATGGCTCCACTGCCAATAAAAGTGATTTTGGTATTCTCAAACATATTCGATACTTTAGTTGTAATTTCGTTCTCCAAAAATAGCACGCCCGACTCGAATAATGGTCGCTCCTTCCTCGATACCGACTTCAAAATCGTTAGTCATCCCCATCGATAGGTGCGGCCAGGCCAAGTGGGGCGTAACTTCTCTAAGCTTCGATCTTAAAGCGGCCAGACACTTAAAATAGGGTCGAGAAGGTTCAGCTTCATCTGAGTAGGGCGCCATCGTCATTAAGCCGGCAATTGTGATCTTTTCCAGTGCCGCAATCTGCTCGACAACAGTTAAGAAGTCGGCCAGTTGATGAGACGATGTTGACCATTGATGCAGCGCAAAGCCTGATTTCGAGGACTCACCGGAAACGTTGCATTGTAAAAGGACGTTAATCTGGGGGGCGTCTTGCTCTTGGGCTAATCGATCAAGACGCTGCGCCAGCTTTAAACTATCTATCGAGTGAATTAAGGCCGGTTGATTTTCTAGAATTAAGCCAGCCTGCCGGCTTTGGACGTGGCCGATAAAATGCCAGTGAACCGGATCGGCTTGACTTTGCGCGGCCTGCCACTTTGAAAATTTGATCCGCTTTTGCTGAAATTCATCGCTGCGGTTCTCGCCAAAATGACGGAGACCAGCCTGATAAGCTTCAATCACCACATCCAGCGGATGAGTTTTGGTAACGGCCACCAGGGTCACATCATTTACATTTCGTCCGGCTCGTGCTGCCGCCTCGGCCATCCGCGTTTGGACCGACTGGAGCGATGAGATTAACTCACTCACTCGAATTTTCCTCAAGACCAATGACCACACCAAAACGCCCGGTCCGCCCCTTTTCGGCTCGATGAGAGAAAAAGTCATCGGTGTGACAAGCCGTACACAATTTCGATTGGATAACATGCGTCACCCCGGCTTTGACCAACTGCTGCCGGTTGGCTTCCCATAAGTCAAAATGAGCCCGTTTCTCCGGCCCATTAGGGTAGGCAAAGAGGTGTTCCGGCTCATCAAAACTTTGTGAAGCCGCTGCCATTACTTCCGGACCCACTTCATAGCAACACGGCCCAATTGCCGGGCCAATTACCGAGACGATATTCTCCGCCTCACACCCCAGCCGATCGATCATGGCCGCGACCGTAGCGCCGGCGGCATTCTGCATCGTGCCGCGCCAACCGGCATGGGTCAACCCCACAGCCTGCCGAATGGGGTCGAAAAAGAGCAGTGGTGTACAGTCGCCAAAGCGCATAAAGAGATAAATTCCCGGCTCGGCGGTAATCAGGGCATCGGCCAGACCGATCACCGGCCGCTGATTGGACGGGTCGATTGTTGAAACATCGGCGCCGTGGACGAGATAGCTTGAAACCGTCTTTTCGGGGGGGATACCAACAGCGTGACAGGCGTCGGAAAAATTTTTTTGGACTGTCTGGGGATTGTCGCCGACAGAAACGCTTAAATTGAGCGACCTGAACGGAGACGGGCTAACCCCACCCCGGCGTGTAAATATAGCGTGTTTCAGGCCCGGAAAGGTGTCAAA
>JAGRCC010000389.1 GCA_020433785.1 Anaerolineae bacterium | reverse complement strand
GTGATGTTGAAGTTCCCGCTTGGCCGGGTCGGTAGGTAAAGCCGCCAGCGCGTCCTCGGCTGCGGCCCGGATCAGGCTCGGCGACAGTCGAAATTGGGCAGTCAAAGTCGGGATATATCCGTTTAGGGCGGTGGTATGGTCGCCAAGCACCTGCCGCCAGAGATTCTGCTGCGTCTGGTTGACAATAGGTTTAAGCGGGAAGCGAATCATAGGGCGGCCTATATTAACGGTCATGGGGATATCGCTGGCCAGAAACACAGGGAAGTTCTCCTCCGCCGCAAAGGCGGCAAACGCCGCAAGCGTCCGCGAGTCGCCGTCGCATTCCACCAGTAAGGCGCTGCCGGAGAGAATGGCCTCGCGGGCCCAACGGCGGCCCAGTTCATGCCGCTCGACCGGTTCGACCGGCAGGTCAACCGCGCGGGCCGTAAACAGGCGCAAGCCACATGCTAATGCGGCCTCGCCGGCAGTAGCGAGTCGTTGCTGTCGATCGCCACCGCACAAGGCGATCACGGGTGGGGTGCGCGTGTTGAGCAGCCGCACCATCCCGGCCACCTCGTCGCCGGGGGTTGCTTCTGCCGGCTCGTTCTGGGAGAGAGTAACGGGGTGAGGCACCAGCGAGAAAATGCTTTCCAGGTGAGGATCCATGCAAGAAATTCCCGCCAAAAAATGGAGGACCCGTTCCTCGATCCGCAGCGGAGCGCGGGTCAGCGGCTCACCCGGACCAGGTTCAAGCAGCCGCCAGTAACGCAGCGGGGCAGAGGGCGAAAGCACACTCCAATGGGGATTCGGCAGGATGGTTATAGCAATACCGAAGGTCGGCGCGGCCCGACGCGGGTCGCCGTTCATCTCCGCGCACAGAGCCGCAATCGACGAGTCCATGACCGCCGCTGCGCTTAACATCAGCACATCAGCCTCAAATGCAGACAGGTTGAACAGCGACGCCACCAACGCAGCAGCCGAGGGCATCTCGGTGTCGGGCGGCGTCTCAAAAGGTTCGGACGCGTGGCCCAAAGCGCGTTGGAGCAGCGCCCGAAGCCGGGCCAGCCGTAGTTGTAGATCGCGCTCGTTCGCGGTTTGCCAGGCAGCAGGATCGAACGTGGGTCTCATGGCAGCGTCACCGCCGGGGAGAGATAGCCATCCGGGCTGACATAATTAAGCGGCGACTCGGCGCCATTGATCCGCACCCGTACCAGATAATCACCGGCCGGGACGTTAGGAATGGCAAAGGTGAGCTGAGCGGCGGGCGGGTCTTCCGGTGAACGCGACGACGCCTGAAAGCTGAACAAAAAAGCCGCTCGGGTTGACGGCGCGTTGAGTTCGTTGAGCAGCACCATCGCCCGGGCCTCCGCCGACACCGGCGGATCAAGCGAAATTTGTAAGCGACGCGGCTGGCCACCGCCGGCCGGTATAATCTGAATATCGTAGTTAGGCCCGGTTTGGGTAATTTGAGGTTGCAGGACGAAGGCTACCACATTCGACTCGAGGCCCCGATGTTCCGTTGGTGGGGTGCCAATGTTGAGCAGGTGCCGCACCTGAACCCCGGTAATCCCCGCCGGCAGCCCGGTCGGCAGGTTGAACTCAATCCGCTCATTACTGATATCCAATGCCCCATTAGAAATCTCGACCCCACCCACGACCACTCGCGTATCGTCCCCTCGCAGCGCACTACCCCGCAGCGCGACCCGGGCGCCGGCCAAAATCGGCAGGCCGGCGCCCGCTGCGGCGATCACATCTTCGATGTGGGGGGTGTTGACCGGCAGCGCATACAGGTTATACGCCCGCACCGGCAGCGCTGAACGGGCAGGACGCCGGCTCTCAATCAAAACCACGGTCACTTTGTAATTGGCCGTCGGCACGTAGCCGGTGTTAAGCGGTGACCACAGATTGGATAGTTCCTCAGGAGCCGGGAAGTAGGGGGTGATCTTAATTTGCTCGATCTGCTCGGCCAGGTCAGCCGCGGCAAAGGCGGCCAGAACGCCCGCCGGCGTTTCCGTAGTCACCAGGGTCGACGAAGTGAGCGCGGTCCGGATGATGGCTCTCGGTAAAACAGGATTCTCGTGAAAAGCTTGCATCGCATAGCCGAGTAAGATCTCACCCTGGTAATCGCCAGTTGCATGGGCCGTGATCAGGTAGTACAAATCAAGCGCCAAGTAGGGATTACTCACACGCTCACCCTGGCTATTACGCGAGGGCAGGCCGTTTTGAGCCCAGCCGGAGTTGACCATCGCCCGGTAGAAAAAGATATTCAGGCAGGGCGCGTCCTCACTTACCCGGTGCGGCGGGACGGCCGTTACGACCAGGTCGGGAACCACGGCCGAAATCCCGTTGCCGGGAGCCGGGGTCAATATGACGTACTTCATCACCGCACTGACGGCGGCAATAGCCAGGTTTCCGCTCATCTTCGCTCCTCATTACGACGACGCAAGTAGTCATCCAGAGTTCGCACCGGGCGGACGGGCGAGGGTTTATGCCGTGGTACGGGTGGAGGCAGGGGCGCCGGGGCAGGCGCAATAACCTCGATTCGCCCGATGGTCACGCGAACCAGCGGAGTCGAAGCCTCTGCCGGCCGGTTGGCCACAATCGCCGGGGAGGCGGGCTGTTCCGGCGGCAGCGCTATAACCGGCGTCACCGTTTCCAGACGCACCATAACAGGAGTGGGGCCGGCTTCGCCGGGGCGTTCAGGATTCGCCTCCGGCTGCCGCTCGCTTTCAACTGAGAGGGTCGGCGGGTTTGATGGGAAAATGGGCTCCCCAGCCTCATCCCCCGTCCTTGCCCTGGTCGGCGCTGCCGAGAAAGGGGCGTTTCTATCGGCTAAAATCGAACGGGGGACAATTGGCTCCGCACTGGACAGCGTCGCCTGCGCCGGATAGGTCGGGTCGCCGGGGAAGAGGCGCAGCGACGCAGCCGGGGCGATCGGCGATGAATCGGCAGCACTTGTTGGCAGCGACAATGATGGCAGCGCTGACCCGGCTTCATCCAGCACGCCGGCTTTACCCGTCCAGCTCGCGTCACCGGCCGGCTCAAATCGAGAGACGGGCCGGGGTCGAATCGGCTGAAGCGGACCGACCGGGGTGGAATTGCTCCCATCGCCTACCCTATTTCGCGCCAAAAGGCGATCGACAAAGTCGCTCATTGAGTCACCATATCAAGATAGATGCGGCGGCGGGCCGCACTTAAGGCCAAAATTTCAGGTTCGGTCCAGCCATAGACCGAAGCCAGCACATGGATCTCGCGTAAAGTACGCCTGGCCCAGCCTTCAAGTTCATGCCACAGGTACGCCCCAATATCGAAGGGCGCTTCCCAATGGCGACCGCAATCAGGGCAGGTCAGGGCGATCAGCACATCGGCTTGGGGATCACAGGCGGCTAGGGCGCGGGCGCAGTCGGCCAGCACCTCGGCGGGCAGTTCGTTCGGAGGGATAGACTCGTCCTCCCGGCAGGCTTCGATCACGCAGCGGGCGATCAGCGCGCTGCGGCCTGGGTCGGCAACGGCGTCGATCAGATCACCGGTGGTCAAGGGCCGGAAGCGAATGGTATAGGTGAGGTGGTCCGCAGCCTGGCTGTGAAGGGGTGGAAGCGGTTCGTTGTGTTCATCCGCATAAGGGGCCCGGATGTCTACTGTGTCGAAGTCGAATTCCAGGCGCGCGCTACAAGTGGGACAGTCGGCCACAGCGCTCAGTCGCGATCCAAATAGCTGCTCACGTAATGATAGCAAGGCACTATCACGCCGGCCGAGACTCCAGGCGGCCAGGTTAGTGGCGGTACGGTCGGGTAAGGCCGCTGCCAGCAGGCGCAGCGCCCGGAGGTAAGGGGGATCGCCCGCCCCTTCTTCCCACACATTTAGCAGTTCTGCCGCCACAATCCTTCCAACTTTGATCATCTTCAGCTAAACTATATCTCGGCTTAAGTAATTGCCGGCTCGGTAGGTTCAGGAATTTCCTCGTCACGCTCCCAGCCCTCATTCTGCAGGACAAGGCTTTGGATGGCAACGGCGTTAGCGTTAGCATCCAGTTCGGGCAAGGCCGAGTATTCTGAAACCCAGGCCCGGTACACTTTGTAAGCCAAAGCAAGCTGGCCCGCTTCATTATAAAGCTCGATGATAAGATCTTTGCGGAAATCTTTCAGGCTCAGTTCCGCTCCAAAGCCGCGGCCATATTGCCACACCTTCGCGGCCCATAACTCGAACTCGCGGTCATGCGTAACGCCACGTTCGAGGGTGATCGGTTCGAACTTGGTTTGGCCCGGCGATTTGCGCATGGAATTCAAGTCGCCCCCTTCACGATGTTCCACGACTTCCGTGGTTCGTTTCAGGACGCTTATCTTACTAATACCTGCCACATAACGGCCATCCCATTTGACCCGAAACTTAAAGTTCTTATACGGATCGAATCGTGCTGCATTCACTTCAAACATTGCCACGGTGGGTTACTCCTTCTCGGCTTAGGGTTAATGTTAAACCTGAATCTCGCCAGCGATTTGTTGAATCTTCAAGACCACAAATTCCACGGGCTTGAGGGGGGCGAAGCCGACTACAATATTAACAATGCCCCGATCAATATCATTCTGGGTGGTTGTTTCGCGATCACACTTGACAAAGTAGGCTTCGCGTGAGGTTTTCCCCTGGAATGCGCCCTGACGAAAGAGAGAGTTCATGAATGCACCCACGTTCAGGCGAATTTGGGCCCATAACGGCTCATCATTCGGCTCAAAGACAACCCATTTCAGCCCCTGATACAAGCTTTCCTCGATGTAAAGGGCAGTGCGGCGAACGGGAATGTATTTCCACTCGCTGGCCTTTTGGTCTGCGCCGTTGATGGTGCGCGCTCCCCAGACTACATCGCTGTAGATGGGGAAGTTGCGCAGGGCATTAACTCCGAACGGATTCAAACCGCCGTTTTCCGGATCGCTCATCTTCAGGGCGACGGTGGCGTTGCGCATGTTGGCCTCTGTTCCGGCCGGGGCTTTCCATACCCCGCGCTGCGCGTCGGTGCGGGCGTAGACTCCCGCCAGTGTCCCGCTTGAAGCCACCTCGCGCGGGTTATTGCCCTGCAAGGCATCAGGGATTATCACCCGCGGATAATAGATCGCGGCATTGTTACTTTGGAAGCCGCGATCGGTCAAGTAAGTATCCATGGCATCGTAGGCAGTATTCTGGGGAACATCGATGATGAGAAAGGCTCGTTTGCCTTCGGCATACGTCAAGGCCTCATTATATACCGTCTGCATGTCTGCTGTCTCCAAATCGACCGCGGCCGGAATACACAGAATATTAAAGATAAAGGGGGTAATTTTATCCAGCGCGTGAAGGCCGGTCTTCGCCGCTGAGGAGCCGGTCAGCGCCCCGGCCCCGGTAGTCGTGTTCCAGCCGGTTGACCCCGGCACATTAGTCCCGTCGCTGCCGTTCACCAAACGGTTACCGGGGGCGGCAGGAACAGAAGTTGGCACGGTGGTTGTGGCAGGGTTCGTGTGACGTAATCGGACGAGAGCAGAACTGCTATTGACAATAGGCAACGCATAACGCGAATCTGTGGGGGTCATGCTCAGGTTGAAGTAATTTTCGGTCGCTAAAACAAGTGGATTTGGATCACCGGGATTTACGGGTTCATTGCCCACCACTTCCTCAACGCGCAAGTTGAATTGGCCTGAACTTGCCCCGGATGGCATCGTGATCCGGATGCGATTATTGGCCCAGGTGCCGGGACTACTGGCATCAATCGCAAGTGTGCCTGGGGTGGGTTGGGTTGCTAAGGTGGCGGAAGTCGCGGTCGGGGCGCCACTGCCATTGCGGTCAGAGACCCGAACCACCCAGGCCACTCCCCCGCCGTTCAGAAAGAACTGCATGATCCCGTAGCTGGCGGCGCTGCGGATATCCAGGCCACCAAAGACGCGCTCGAAGTCCCCATAAGAGGTGATCCGCACCGGATCATCGATGGGTCCTTTTTTGAAAAAGTCCACAAACGCTGTGTCAGAGGTGCTAACGCCGGCGATGGTGCGGACCCCGCTAGAAATTTCTTCAATGTAGATACCGGGATAGTTATAATTCTGCGGCATATTGACTCCTTACGGTTGACTAGCCGGCATTCGACCGGAATGTTAGGTATCTCTATCGAGATGACAGGCCCTTTGGCTCACCTTGAGACTGCTGCGAGCAGACAGCCAAGGCCATCATTGCGCTTAGGGGCCGGTCATCGGTTTTGCCGAATAAATATAAACAGAGTAAGAAATTAGTCGCAGGGTTGGAATCAGGTGGGTAACCAGGTCATTTTCATCCGGTTGCATTGATCCCGTCGAAGTAGAGGGTATTTGAAATAGTCAGATATTAGGTAACTGGCCCGTTTGGCCTTGTAATAACGCGCCGGTTACTGAGCATCTACTAAATAGATACCATAATTGAAAGAAAGGCTAATGTTGTATTTCTTTTGAACATCTGGCGCAACATCTGGGGGAAAGGGGATTAGTTATTGTGTAATCCATTATGCCCGGATGAAAAGGGGGCTGCCCGGGTAGGCAGTGTCAACAGCCGATAAACGTTACACCAGGTAACTTATTTGATTCATACGATGCCGTAAAAAGGCACCTTTTAGTTAGGACGATTAGAGCATAAAGCAAGTCCTATTCTATAAGAAAACAGTAGGCGTGTCAAGGGATCAAGAATCAGAGAATCTGTGAATGAGTGCCCGAGCTTCTTAGCCAGTTTACAATCAGCCATTTTTGACTACAATAACCAGAGTATCTTCCCTGTCGTCAGCAACAATGCGTGAATATCTCGGCCCATAGCTTGATCACATTAACCCCGGGTCATCGGCTTGGGCTAACCTATCAAATCCAATAACCGCTAACTTTATAGGGAGTAAATCTTATGGATGTCATTGACCTTGCTCGATTACAATTTGCCGTCACGATGCTCTATCACTACATCTTTGTCCCGCTAACCATTGGCCTGGCGCTTATCGTCGCCGTGATGCAAACCGTGTACTTTCGGACCGGCGATGAGGGCTACAAGCAGATGACAACGTTTTGGGGCAAACTGTTTCTCATCAACTTCGCCATGGGGGTTGTCACCGGCATTGTGCAAGAGTTTCAGTTCGGAATGAGTTGGTCCGAATATTCCCGCTTTGTCGGTGATATTTTCGGCGCGCCGCTGGCGATCGAAGCCTTGATGGCCTTCTTTGTCGAAAGCACCTTTATCGGCCTGTGGATATTTGGCTGGGATAGACTGCCCAAGCTGCTGCATCTTGGGTGCATCTGGATGGTCGCGCTCGGCACCACGCTGTCCAGTTTATGGATATTAATCGCCAACAGTTGGATGCAAAACCCGGTCGGCTACGAGTTGGTGAACGGCCGGGCCCAAATGGTCGATTTTGGCGCGATTGTCACCAATCCGAATATCTTTCTGCAATTTCCCCATGTCATCTTCGCCGCCTTCACCACCGGCGGCTTTTTTGTAATCGCCATTAGCGGCTACCGGCTGCTGCGCCGGACCACCGAGGCTGAGCATGTGATGTTCAAGCGCTCGCTACGGATCGGCCTGGTATTTAGCTTGGCGGCGGTGATGGTGACGATGGGGGTAGGCCACCTATCCGGCCAGTTCATGCTGGAAAAGCAGCCGATGAAATTGGCGGCGGCCGAAGGGTTGTGGGAAGCTGAGTCGCCCGCCGCCCTGTCATTCTTTCAGATTGGGAATGAAGCCGCCCGCACCTCGCTGATCAACATTCGTATCCCGTCCTTATTAAGCTTCTTGACTTACGACTCATTTCACGGCCTGGTTCCCGGCATCAACAATCTCAACGCCCAATACCAGGCACGCTATGCCAACACCTACGGCCCGGACGCCGACTATGTCCCGCCGATGATCTGGCTCATCTACTGGAGTTTCCGGGCCATGGTCGGCTTTGGTATGCTGATGAGCCTGATTGCTTTGGTGGGTATTTTGCTATGGTGGCGCGGCCTCTTAGAGAAGTCGCGTTGGTTTCTTTTCCTGCTGCCGTTCACCATAGTGCTGCCTTACATAGCCAATGCCACCGGCTGGATGCTGACCGAAATGGGCCGCCAGCCGTGGATTGTGCAGGGGCTGATGCGCACCGAACAGGGGCTGTCGCCCAATCTCACTGTGACCGACCTGTGGATTACGCTCATTGGCTTTACGGTGTTGTACGGCGTGCTGGCCCTGGCCGACTTCTACTTGCTCTGGAAATACGCCGCCGCCAGCCACACCCCAGATGACCGGCAGTCCCAGCCGCACGGTCCCCGGCAAGATGATGCGGATTTACGGCTGGCTTATTAGATAACTATTCAGGTGACTGGCACTTTGGCTTAACGAACCATGCTGAGCGGAATACAACTATGCAATTCCCTGAATAAGTGCCAGTCACCTGGTGTACTGAATAGATGCACCTGGAGAAGACAATAATGCCTTTCGATTTAAATACCCTCTGGTTCTTACTCATCGCCATTTTGTTTACCGGCTTCTTTATATTGGAAGGGTTCGACTTCGGCGTCGGGATCCTGCTGCCCATCGTGGCCAAAGATGATCAGGAGCGCCGCATGGTGATCAACACCATCGGCCCCCATTGGGACGGCAACGAGGTCTGGCTG